>JAUHWE010000484.1 GCA_030424825.1 Verrucomicrobiia bacterium | reverse complement strand
GTCCGCAAAAGCATTCTCGGGGCTTGCCCCGGGGATGCTTTATTTCTGAGATTGCCTTGATCGAAAGATTCGAAAGGACTGTTCTTCATGCGGTCAGGATTCCTTACGGAAACTCGAATGGGGCGGTATTGAATAGAGGATAGAATGCATAAATTTGAGATAGTAGAAAAAGGTGTCGATCTTGTTCGATACTGCGTTTCGCAGAAGGGGAAGGGACTTTGGAGAGTTCTCAGTTCGTTCCTGCTGGTTACGGTAGCGCAGGGCCAAAGAGTGGAAAATACAACGCTTCAAGTTCCACTCGATCAAGACGCGCTTCCTCAATTGTTGAGCGAGACGGGTATTTTTCAGGATTTGGAAACTTTGACCCCGGAGGCGGGGATCCTCCCCTACGAGCCGATCCTTGCATTCTGGTCGGATAGCGCCATCAAATCACGTTGGGTGTACATTCCCTATGAAGACCAGATTGGCTTTTCAGATGACCGCTCCTGGTCCTTCCCAACCGGCTCGATTTGGGTGAAGCATTTCGACTTGGAGCTGGAGCGGGGAAACCCGGAATCTCGAATAAAACTCGAGACGCGATTGTTGGTGAAAACCAGTTTTGGCGTTTACGGGGTTAGCTACCAATGGAATGAAGGGGGGACAGACGCGACCTTGGTGGGAAACGAAGCGGTGCCTCTGACATTCGATATTATTGACAATGGAGAAGCGAGGCAGCAGCTCTGGGAAATCCCGAGCCGAGCGGATTGCACGGTCTGCCATACCTTCGCAGGAGGGATGGCTTTGAGCTTCAATACGTGGCAACTGAATCACGAAATCGATATCGAAGGGCAGACTCAAAATTTTCTAACGTACCTGGGAAACCTCGGAATTCTCGACACGGAGATCAATACGCCAGAGATCCTCCCGCGTTACTCCAGAGCGGGAGATTCTGAATACAGCATCGATCATCAAGCTCGCTCGTACCTTGCGGTGAATTGCTCCTATTGCCACGCACCCGGAGGCGGGCCCGAATCGGAGCCCTTTGATGCCCGTCCCTATCGGAGTTTGGATCGCACGAGAATGATCGATGGGACCGCCAACCTTGACTATGGAAATTCCCTTGTGAAATTGGTAATGCGTGGGTCCCCCGAACTGTCGGCGGTATTTTTGAATATGTCGGGAACCGTTGGCGTGAACCGCATGCCTCCTCTCGCTACGTTTGAGCGAGACCTTGAAGGCGAGGCATTGATTGAGCGTTGGATCCAAGAGATATTGCCCGACTATCTCTCGTATGACGAATGGAAGGCGCAGAATTTTGAGGATCCTAATTCTGCGGAAGCGGACGAGGGATTCGATGCGGATGGGGACGGAGAATCCAACGAACTAGAGTTTATAGGAAGGACGAATCCGAATGATCCGAATGACCGGAGCCGTGTAGCGGTGAGAAGTGAAGGGAGTGAGCTAGAGCTTATATACAACGCCGCTCCCTTTGCGGAATACCAGCTTGAGGCGAGCGAAGACCTCGTTAATTGGGACCGGCTCGATTCTCCAGACAATCCCGTTCGAACCCTTCCAGAAGGCGAAACGCAGATAGAGACTAAGATTCCTGCAGGCCACGAAAACGGTACCCCTCAATTCGTCCGTGTGGTCGCAACCGAACGGTAAGGCTTAGCAGGTAGCGGGCTATCTCCGAGCGCCAACAATAAAAGAGCAGCGCAGGCTTCTCATCGATCCTGAGCGGAGTCGTATGGACAACCTGTTTCATTTAACGATAAACAGGCAGGATGCCTGTTCTACTATTAATGGGCGCTCGGAGATCGCCCGCTACCTTATCCGTAGGGCCGGCGCTTGCGCCGTGCCGCGTATGAAGATCAGAAAACAAGCTTCGCGGCACGGTGCGATCTCCCACTATCAACATCAATGATCGCTTCGAGCCCTACTGAAATCGCTCCGCGCTCTCATTAACGCTTGCTTCCCACTGTATCCAGGCCCTTCTGAGAGCATCAACCCGTTCCGGCATCGAGTCTGAAAGATCCACGGTTTCCCCGATGTCGTTGTCGAGATGATACAAGCCCATCTGGTTTCGTTCAAAACACAACTTCCATGGGCCTTCGCGAATAGCCCATGCATCGTTCTTGCGCCAAAACAGCTTTCGTTTCGGAAGAGGGCTTCCGTCAAAGAGCAGCGGCGAGAGATCGACACCGTCAAGGGAAACTCCGTCAGTAGTTGCGTCGGCCAGCTGGGCAAAGGTGGGAAACCAGTCGATGGAATGGCCCGTCTCGCCCGTCGTTCCCGGACGAATCCTGCCCGGCCAATTCACAATTGTCGGCACGCGATGGCCTCCTTCGTAGATCGAGCCCTTCTGAGCCCGCAAGGGGCCGTTGCTGGAAATGCGTTCAAACCCTCCCGCGTAGGAGAGGTAGCCTCCGTTGTCGGAAGTAAAGATGATGAGTGTGTTCTCTGCCAGTCCCAGCGCTTTGATCGTCTCCACGATTTGGCCTACGCTTTCGTCGAGGGCTTCGATCATGGATCTAACGTGGGGCGCCACATTGCTTCGATTGGGAATGACTCCCCATTTGTCGTCGGCGTAGTTGATTCCCTTCTTGCGATGGGGAGGGTCGTCGGGACCCTGCCAGGGAAAATGGATCGCCAAGTGCGGCACGTAGAGGAAGAAGGGAGTGTCGCGATGGCGTTTGATAAACGCGACACTATGCCGAGTGATGAGCTCCGTAGTGTAGCCCGCTTCGGGAACCTTCTCGTCGTTGAGCCACCAGTCCTCGCGACCGCTGCGATCGATGTGGCTAAAGAAGTCGCCATCCCCGGAGCCGAGCCCGCGAAACGTGTCGAAGCCTTGGTTGCGAGGAAAATAGGGAGGCTTGTAGCCGAGATGCCACTTGCCGAAACAACCGGTGGCATAGCCTTCCTTTTGCAAGACTTCGGCGATCGTCAAAGCCTCCAAGGGCAGGCCGGAGTCGTAGTCGCGAACACCGGAAATGGCCCCATCGAACTTGGATCCGAAGCGTTGCTGATAGAGTCCCGTTAGGGTGGCGACTCGCGTAGGGGTGCACATGGGGCCCGACGAGTGAAAGTCGGTAAAGCGGAGCCCGTTGGCGGCGAGGGCGTCAATGTTTGGGGTGTTATTGTCCGGGTTCCCGTAGTAGCCAAGGTCGCCGTAGCCGAGATCGTCGGCCATCATGAATACGATGTTGGGACGGGCGAAGGAGGAAACGTGAAGCGTTAATAAGGAAAGGAGGAACAGCGAGACCGATTGAAGACGATGCCAAGGACGCGTATTCAAAATGGGGTTCAAATGCCATATATGTCTTAACCAATTTCCCATATGCTTTCACTGTTTATTGTAGGTCGTCACGTCAAAGACCCCGACAAGTCGGTGGATGAGGCGACATTTAATCTTATTGGACACCTTCTTAGTAAGTAGTAGAGGGGGAATGATCGGGGCGCAAATCTCAATCAACCAACTCCTGTAGTTGGATCGCCGATTCATCGATCTTTTCTCGGAATAGCGGTAAGCTGGCCACATTGACGGTTTCTGCGGGGTCGTTGACGTGATCGTATAGTTCCCGAGCGACGATTTCGCCGTTATCGAAATTTCGCCATTCGGTATAGCGGATTCGGTCCGTGCGAAGAGAGTAGCCCATATGAACGGGACGTTCGCCTTTGGGGTAGTTGGGGCGGGGCGTTTGGGTGAGCGCGGCCGATTTGTGATGCCCTGTCGGGTCCTTGAGCAGGGGTACCAGCGACTGGCCCTCGAGATCGTCGGGAGATTCCAGTCCGCACAGATCCGTCAGGGTAGGATAGAGGTCCAATAGTTCTACAAGGGCGCTGACTCGCTGGCCTTTCCGATGATCAGGGGTGGCGATGATCAAAGGGACCGCGGCATCGAGCTCGAAGGCGGTCGTTTTCCGCGTCAGTCCGTGCTCGCCAAGGTGCAGTCCGTGATCGGACCAGAAGACGATTATGGTATTGTCCCACATTTCGAGTCGGTCCAGCGCGTCCAGTACTTTGCCGATTTGCGTATCCAGGTAACTGATTGCCGCTAGGTGCCCGTGATGCATCTCGCGGAGCTCCTCCGGGCGGGCTCGCCCATTGTAGCGTGAGCTGGTGAGGGCGATTTCAGGAACCGCGGTAGGGGGATCTAGGTTTACCGGCACGGGAACCGTTTCCCTGTCATACCAATCCCAATACTTTTTGGGGGCGTTAAAAGGCGTGTGCGGTTTCCAGAAGCCGACTGCGAGGAAGAATGGCTTCTGTTCCTTTTTAAGCTCGTGCAAAACGTCAACCGCCTTCTGGGCGACCCGCCCATCGTAGTAGGCCTCATCGGGCACGTCGCGGCACTCGATTCCACCAGCGCCCGAAGCGAGATTCGGCGGCAGCGGC
>JAUHWE010000483.1 GCA_030424825.1 Verrucomicrobiia bacterium | reverse complement strand
GATCGAAAACCAGAGAGGTTTTCTCAAGCATACGTGCTAAGGCGTCACTTGGTATCATTAACCCGACTACACTTTCTGTATAGACGTCCTTTAGGCTCCGGGAATCGAAGACGATTCCCAACTGAGCTTGCTTGGCAAACAGCTTAAGCGTTTTCGCCGCACGACCCGCCTCTACATCGAACGAGCGAGCCTCATCGGCTATCGAAGATGTTAAAGGAGTAATCATGATAACGGTCGCCAGGGCAAGCGTCCGCCAACGTGCTTGATTTGATAAGCGCATTTATTGGGGAACGGAATAGCGACGTCGGACATAGGTGATTTGGGTTAACATCCAAACAACACACGACGTCGCGACTTCCGCTAAAAGAATTTTATATTATTCAAATTATTCACTGATAGATCTGCTAAATACTGTGCTACTAATACCTAATTTTTACCTAAAACTGAGCCCATTTCCGCTGCTGAATTCGGTATTTGAATTGACGTTACTGCATACGCCCCCGTTTCCGGATCACGTCCATATATTAAAGATGTCCCTGAGAGCATTAATTCGAGTGCTGCCTGAGGCACCATCTTCCCAGTAACCGCATTCGTCCTAATGTCAGTAACACTGGGTGTATTGAAGACGATTTCTACATTGGCTTGCTTCGCAAACTCTTTTAACGTGTGGGACGCCAAACCCTCAGGAATATTGAGGGAGCGCTCATTCTGATAACTGCAGGCCGTCAAAGCCAGCAGGCAAAGGATTGCTGAAAAGGTTGAAAGAGTCGACATTCCCAATCGGGTCCTAAACCACTGAGGGATTATCGATCGTGTGCTAACGCTAACCACAGGTCTCTTCTCAAAATATCTCACTTACTTCAGCGCGAGTTTTCGAAGGCAAAAGTTGCAAGGCCGAAGAGTAAATCTAATTAGCCTCACGCTGAAGCGAGTGAGCGACAACTCGACTATCTCAAACGTGATCTCGCGTCTTTCAAAATGATTTCACCGCCGCTTTGCCACTCTGCCCTCATGCCAAAACTACTCTCCATCAGACGCACGAAACCTTCTACATTGTCTGACCAGAGTGAATAACTCAGCCGTATTCCCTCCAGAGACGGATCTCCCAAGACGAGCTGAACCCTGTTACTTCGATTAAAAGCCGCAACGATTTCTCTCATCGGCACATCGTCAAAATCCATGAGCCGTGGCTGCCATCCCAATTCTCGGTCCATTTCGGACTCACTTAATAAGGTCACATCCAAACGGGGGGCATCCCCCAATTTCATCACAGCGCGTTGACCTACCTCAAGAATCGGTTCTTCGAACACCTTTTCTCCGCTTTGAAGTAGTTCTTTGGCCGATACGCTCACAATTCCTTCCGAAACAATGACATCGACGGTATCATTGACCAAGCGCACGTTAAATTGAGTTCCGACCGCACGGACATCCACTCCCGCCACGTTGACGATAAAAGGCCGGCTGGGGTCCTTGGCCACTTCGAAATTCGCCTCTCCCCGAACGAGTGTCACGCGGCGCAATTCCGGTGTGTATTGCGTTTCAACGACAGCCCCTCGATTGAGCTTGATAACCGATCCGTCCTCCAATGTCTTCTGCTCGATTCGAGCAATCAATTCAATGGCCGCTTTGGAAGCAAAGGGAGTCGGTTTCGGAGCACTGTCGGGCCAAAATACCATTGCCACGATCGCGATGGAAGCCGCCAGGGGAATCGCCGCAAACAACCCCTTGACGATACGGGATTTCTTAGCAAACCGATTCCCTGGTGCCAGCAAGTCCGGATCTATCTGGGCGTGATGCGTCGTCTGCAATCCCGCCAGCCGATCGAATTCGTCCCAGCCCCACCGGTACACTGCGATCGCTTCACGATGAAGCCGATCCTCAGCAAGCCATTGGGAATACTCGTCCTGCTCCTGCGCAGACAGACCTCTATCGATTCGCATCGTCCAATCCGCAGCTTGGCGCTCTATTTCAGGCTTTTCAGGATTATTGTTGGAAGACCTGTTCATGATTCAAAATGTGCCAAATAGCCATGGCATCGGAAATACTCTATGCACTTGCGCAAGCCGATGCTTCCCTGCGCTTCCACCGTGTGGACGGATATACCGAGACGATCGGCAACTTCTTTCTGCGAAAGACCGTAGATTTTTCGCAGGGTCATGACCTGCCGACAACGATTCGGCAGTGACTGGATGGCCTTGATCAGCTGCTGGAGTTCTTCCTCCTTCGCGACCGACTCAGGAGGGCCATTGACATCGTCAACAATACTCAGCGGATCTACCTCCTCCGCATCAGGAGGCCGCTCGTAGCGCATATGCCTGAGCTGGTTGAGAGCCATATTTCGCGTGATAACAAAAAGATACGCCCTCGGATTAACGACCGGACCGGAGTCGTGCGCTTTCAGCAAACGCGCGAACGCCTCCTGCACGAGGTCATCCACATCCCCTGCTCCCGGAAAACGAGCCCGTAGCCACGATCGCAACTCCTTCTCGTGAGGGAGTACCTCATCGACAAACCAACGAGCCTGTTCTGAATCTTGGGGGGGCATGGGCTAATAAATTAGAGAAATACGGCGCTCTTCACCCAATGAACACATGAGAAGCCAGAATCCACTAAAAGAATTCTCAGTTTTTTCAAAATCGCCGTGAAAAGCAATCTCTGATAGTACTGGAGGATAGAGACGACTACTCGCATCAACAACTTTGACGACCCTTCTCGGATTGGCTAATGCGCTTGCAGGAGGACGCACAAAGACAAGAATAGTCGTTCAAAATGAAAAAGACACTCTCAGCACTCTGCGTCTGCCTAGGCGTCGCTTATTGGGCAAGCGCCCAGGACAATGCGTCAGTCGCAAACGCAACAAAGCCAAACGTCATCGTAATCGTGGCAGACGACCTAGGCTACGCAGATGTCGGGTTTCATGATATTGTGGCGGACGGTGTGACAACGCCGCACCTCGACAAACTGGCAAGGTCGGGCGTCATTTTCAAAAACGCCTATGCCGCTTCACCCGTTTGCAGCAATTCGCGCCTTGCGTTCTCCACCGGACGATACCAGCAGCGCTGGGGAGCCTACTACTATGGAGATGGCGGCCTACCTACCTCGGAAAGCACTATTGCCGAGCTGATGCAGGAAGCCGGCTATCGAACGATGAAGGTGGGCAAGACCCACCTCAATTTTGGACCCAAGGAACACCCGATGAAGCACGGATTCGAAGGCTATCTCGGCTTCGAGCAACACTCCTGGGACTTCAATTTACTCAGTCAAAAGGATGTGGATGCCTACGAGCGTAAATCCAAGGGAAGTATCGCCATTGCCAGCCGAAAGATCGGAATCGGACCCCTCACCCGAAACAGCGACCAGAAACAGTCCTTCGAAAACACGACGACCACTGAAGTCTTCGGCCGGGAATCGATCCAGTTCATCAAAACGAAAAGCGAAAAACCGTTTTACCTGCAACTCGAATTCAATGCCGTCCACACACCTCTCTACCGGCTGCCCAAACGTCTGGCAGCTAAGTACGGAGTCCCCGAGCGGGCCTTCGACCGAAACGCCGCCGTTTGGGAGTACCCTCACTGGGACCCCATAGCCCAGCCGGACCACAATGCCTGGTACAGCGACACCTGTCACCTCGTAGTGCCTGACCCCTATGGACGAAAAATATACTTGGGACATCTTGAATTTATGGATACAATGATTGGTGAGATTTTGCAGACTTTGAAAAAAGAAGGTATAGCTCAAAACACCATCGTCATATTCACCGTCGACAACGGAGGCTCCGACCAGTCATACGCCAACAATGGCAATTTGAACGCTTATAAATATTGCCTCATGGACGGCGGGATCAAAGTGCCAATGATCGTGTCATGGCCCGACCAGATAGCAGCAGGCCGTCACATCGACGCAACGGTAACCCATCGTGACATACTCGCCAGCCTTTCGGAAATCACAGGGACCCCTCCAAGCAAACCCCTAGATGGCAAAAGTCTAATGCCGCTGATTTCTGGATCCGTAGATCAACTACATCATCATGAAACGCTATTTTGGGACTCTGGCGAAACACAGAAAAACTGGGTCGCACGACAAGGAGACTGGAAACTCGTCTATCGAGAAGAATCAAAGACCTATCAGGCGTATCAGCTAGACGACAAAGGATTGGTGAAAAAGGAATTAAATGCATCCCAAATCCATCATTACCTTCAGTATAAATACGCCAAATCACCTGAGACATTTTATAAAAATATACTTGAAGTATCTCCTGATACGGTGATGTATTTTCATGGAAAAAAATGGCTTTCGGAATCCTTTATAACACAGAAGGCTTCAGAGATCAATGAGATTCCTGACATATTTAGAGTTGAAGAACTGCTTTCAGATAGCTT
>JAUHWE010000482.1 GCA_030424825.1 Verrucomicrobiia bacterium | reverse complement strand
AGACCATTGTCGTGATCAGATTTAAATTCTACTTTGAAGATAATTTTCTCTTCTCGAAGCATTCGGAGAGGAAAACCACAACAACCAAAACAAAAATTCAAATGTCAACTGCATATCTTTCATCCGGAAGTTTGATTAGCTCAAACAAACTTCCGTTTCTTCTCGCGCTGGACACGGAAACCCTGACTTTTGCTGGAATCATCGTTGGAGCCTGCCTGGTCTTCGCGATTGTCATCGGGATTGTGCTGGCGAAGTTATATTGTCGGGCATCCAAGGAAGTGGCTTTTGTGCGAACTGGATTTGGAGGTCAGAAAGTGATCATGAACGGCGGGGCATTAGTGTTCCCGATCCTTCACGACATTATCAAAGTCAACATGAACACTCTGCGACTGGAGGTTGGCAGGGCCAACGAACAGGCGTTGATTACCAAAGACAGAATGCGCGTGGATGTGAAAGCTGAATTTTACGTTCGAGTACAACCGACTGAAGACAGCATTGCCAATGCTGCTCAAACACTTGGACAACGCACCATGTTCCCGGATGCTTTGAAGGAGTTGGTAGAAGGTAAGTTCGTCGATGCATTGAGATCCGTTGCAGCGGAAATGGGAATGGAGGAACTGCATGAACAACGGGCTGCATTTGTGCAAAAGGTGCAGTCCGTATCCACAGAGGATTTGTTGAAAAACGGATTAGAACTGGAATCTGTTTCACTGACTGCGCTGGATCAAACCGATCAACAGTATTTCAATCCGGACAATGCTTTCGACGCCCAGGGTCTGACCAAGCTGAAGCAACAGATTGAAGCTCGCCGCAAAGAGCGTAATGACATCGAACAGGAAACAGCGGTGCAGATTCAGATGAAAAACCTCGAAGCTGAGCGTAAGCGCCTGGAATTAAGCCGTGAAGAAGAATACGCCAAGCTCGAACAGGAACGCGAAGTTTCCATACGTCGAGCAGCTCAGGCCGCTGAAATTGCCAGAGAACGGGCATTGAAGGATCAAGATTCCAAGCAGGCTGAAATTGCATCCAAGCAACAAGTCGACTTATCCCAGATTCAATCCGAACGAGCGATTCAAGAAGAGCGCATCCAGAATGAGCGACTCATCCGGCAAAGAGAAATTGAGAAAACTCAAGCGCTCGAATCGGCTGAGATTAATAAGCAGAAAGCAATTGAACTGGCGGAGCAGGATCGGGCGATTGAAATTGCCGAAAAATCCAAATCCAAGCCTGAGGCGGAAGCTGATGCGGCAAAAGCGCGGTCCGAATTTGTTCGTGCTGATGAACAGGTGTTGACTGTCAAAGAAACGGAAATCGCAGAACGTAAGAAGCAGATCGAACTGGTCGAAGCGGCTCAAGAGGCGGAACGTCAGGCAATTGGAATTCGTGTAGCAGCAGACGCTGAGAAACAATCGGCGCTCGATAAAGCTGCTGCTTTGCAAACACTTGCCAAAGCCGAAGCAGATAAGATTCGAATTGGTGCACAAGGCGATGCTGAAGCTGAAAAACTACGAGCTGAAGCATCGAAAATGCGCTATGCGGTTGAGGCCGAAGGTAAACGCGCTTTGAACGAAGCCAGCAACGTGCTGAACCCGGACCTGATCCTGATGGAGGTCAAAAAAGCCATCATCGAAAAACTGCCGGAAATCATTCGCGAAAGTGTTCGTCCGATGGAGAAAATCGATGGCATCAAAATTGTGCAGGTGGACGGACTTCGCGGAGCGCCTTATCGAGAAAGCGGATACGATCGTTCTCTATTCGGACGGGAACGAACTCCATGTCGCGCTAGGCAAAGAAGCTACGTTGCAGAAGGCCCATGAAAACGGATCGGGGATCGCGGTTCTCCACTACGCCCTCGAACCGGGAACCGAATCGCTCAATCAATTTCTGACCGATGCGATCGGAGGGTATTTTGAAGTCGATTGGTCCGTCAATCCCGTCTGGACACTCGAAGGCCCAACGATCCACAAACACGAGATCACGAAGGGCATCAGTCCCTTTGATTTGGAAGATGAATGGTACTACCACTTGCGTTTCCAGAGCAGTCGTCCCCAATTTACTTCGCTTTTGGAGACCGTGCCACCGGAATCATCGTTGGGGGAGGATGGTCCGCGCAGCGGCAACCCTTCCGTTAGAGACGCTCTCAAAAACAAAATCCCCCAATCACTCGCCTGGGCCAAACAAGACTCGGCTGGGCGTCGCGGCTTTGGTTTCACCGGCGGCCATTTCCACTACAACTGGAACGATGAGAATGTTCGCAAACTCGTTCTCAATGGCATCGCCTGGACCGCTGGCCTCCCGATTCCCGAATCCGGCATCGATTCAAAAATACTTCCGATCGTAAAATACCAAACGATCGATCAAGCCATTGCCCTTGGCGATCTCGAAGACCTTCAACGACACATCGCCAACGATCCCGAAATCATCAATCGACCAGGCCGAGGCAGCTACACCCCTCTCCACCAAGCCATACTTCGAAAAAAAGGTGATATTGTATCAAGTCTGTTAAGACAGGGGGCGGATCCAAACATAACAACAAAGAGCAAACAAACTGCGTTGCACATTGCCATAAGCCGAAGTGACGAAGCGGCCAGTCTAGCGGTCATCGCAGCCGGTGCAGACCTTCGCCTCAGAGACGGGAACGGGTGGACTCCGTTGCACCTGGCCGCAGCCAAAAACAAGCTCGATCTAGTAACCTTGCTGATCGGGCATGGGGCAGACATTACTCTATTAAGTGACGCGGGTGGTACACCATTGCACGAGGCATCCGTTAGTGGCAGTAAAGAACTCATTGAATTTCTACTCAGCAAGGGCGTGGATCCAAGCGTCGTATCCAAAACCGGCAAGACCGCCCTCGACCACGCGATCGAGTTTAAAAACGAAGCGGCTATCGAGATTCTGAAAAAAATCCAGTAATCTAATTCCCTCGAAAAAGTTCCATGCATTGCTTTTCATATTCCCGCGCCCATTCCTGCCATCTGTGGGCAAGCGTTTTTAGCCTGTGCCGATGAAGGTTGTCCTCGCCGAGAAACCTTCCGTCGCACGCGACATCGCCAAGCACCTCAACGCAACCAGTCGGAAAGAAGGGTATTTGGAAGGTGACAACTGGGCGGTAACCTGGGCCTTTGGGCATTTGGTCGAACTTCAGGAACCAGAGGAATATAAGCCGGAATGGAAGTCATGGCGCATTGATTCCCTGCCCATGATTCCCGAGAATTTCCAACTTCGTCCACGAGCAGAGAAATCCGTACAGGATCAACTGAATACAATCGTAAGGCTCTTCAATGAAGCAGAAGAGATTATTTGCGCTACTGATGCCGGACGAGAAGGTGAACTCATTTTCCGATACATTCTCACTTGGGCGAAATGCGAAGCGAAGCCGTTCAAACGACTTTGGATTAGCTCACTCACCAAAGAGGCCATCGCCAAGGGTTTCGACAAGCTCGTCGATGGCCACAAGTTCGACCCTTTGTACCATGCGGCAAAATGCCGCTCGGAAGCTGATTGGATCGTCGGACTCAATTCTACCCGTTTCTTCACGGTAGAGTACGGCAAACGGAACTTGCTTCTAAGCATAGGACGGGTCCAGACCCCTATTCTCGCCATGATCGTGGGGCGCGACCGCGAGATTGAGGCCTTCGACTCGAGCGATTACTGGGAAGTGCACACTGTGGCCCAAGACGCAAAGTTCCGCCATACAAAAGGAAAGTTCACGGATCTAAAAGAGGCGGAAGCCATCAAATCTAAGGTCGAAGGACAAGAGCTGATTATCGAATCGGTCGAGAAAAAAGAGGAACTCGCCAACCCTCCTTTGCTTTACGATTTAACCGAACTGCAGCGCGACCTGAACAAGCGCTACGGATTCACGGCCGATCAGACTCTGCGGATCGCTCAGAACCTGTACGAGAATAAGCACATTACGTATCCAAGAACCGATAGCCGCTATCTGACCTCCGACCTGGAGCCGACCATCGCACCGCTGCTGGAACTTTTCCGACCTTTCCGGAAAAGGGAAATCGGGCAACTCGATCTGCAAAACCTAAATTTTAATAAGCGCATCATCGACGACAAGAAAGTCTCCGACCACCACGCCATCATTCCCACCAACGCCCTTCCGTCCCAGCTCAATGACGACGAGAAGAAACTTTACGATGCGGTACTCACCCGACTCATCGCCGCTTTCTATCCTCCATGCATGAAGGCCGTGACCACCGTAGAAGCAAATGCGGTCAAAGAGCCTTTTCGAGCGAGAGGCACCGTCCTTGTAGATGCTGGCTGGCAAGTTCTATATCCGACGGAAAAGAAAAAGCCCCTGTTTCCAGGGGCTTTTCAGCAGTGTTGGCGGAGCGGACGGGACTCGAACCCGCGGCCTCCGGCGTGACAGGCCGGCGTTATAACCAA
>JAUHWE010000481.1 GCA_030424825.1 Verrucomicrobiia bacterium | reverse complement strand
GCTTATTGGCAAATTCCCCGTGATCCGGCACTTCCATTCCACGGTCGTACCGGCCACCTTCGTTGTTGGCGTGCGGAATATTCAACGCATAGTACAAGAAAAAGGGATCGTCCTTGCTTTCGCGGATAAACCGGAGGGCGTCCTGAGTAATCAACTCCGGAGCGTAATCCACCGCGATTTCCGCAACCCCAACCCCTTCGCGTTCCACTGGGGGATTTTTAAATGCGTCCATTTGCACGTTCCGGAGAGGCTCTTTGACACCGTTGCGAACAAGAAACGACGGGAAGAAATTGTGGGCATGAAACATATTCACGTATCCATAAAAATGATCAAACCCGTGCTTATTTGGATCGTCCAAAGGAGGCGGATGACCGACTCCCCATTTCCCAATGCAAGCCGTTCGATAGCCATTTTCCTTTAGTACATCGGCTACGGTCGTCTCTGTCAGTTGCGCAAACCCATTTCCGCGAACGGAGACATGACCCGTGTGCAGCCCCGTCATCAATACCGCCCGAGAGGGAGCGCATACCGTGGATCCAGAATAGTGGCGTGTAAACCGAGCTCCCTCCGCTGCCATTCGGTCCAGCGTCGGCGTTTTCAAAGTGATTTGCCCATACGAGCCTATATCGCCGTAACCGAGGTCATCGGCGAGTATGTAGATGATATTCGGTTTTTCGGCTCCCTTGAGAATCGATAAAAATAGAAATGCGGATAGTGCGAGGAGTGACTTCATTGCAAACTTCGGGTCTTCTGATTTGATGGGTGCTTGATGGGTTTATTATTCGATTGGGCGTAGCTAGTTAATTCTCCTGGAAAATTTGATGTTTAATCCTTAGCTCTATTTTGTTAAATGTTGAATGGTAGGGCAACGCCCTCCGGGCGTGCCGCGTATTTGTGATCTCCTTGTGCGGCACGCCCGGAGGGCGTTGCCCTACCTAATGAGAAATGTTTAAAATCTAACTATGTAGACTTAGAGGGTGTCTAATAAATGATTTTTTCGTGTGAATCGAACTGTAGGTCGGGGTCGTCGTAGACCCCGACCTGTCGGTGGCTCCGACGAGACGACCTACAATAAAAAAATCCAATGAAGATGTGTGAATATGGGGTTGAATACGACTTATGGGACACTCTCTTAGGACATAGCGTTTCATTTTTCTAGATTTCGTTTATTGATGTGCCAAATCGATCCACCAATTATGGAAAATGGAATGACCACTACACTGAGGATAATTGGCCAATCAGCTTCAGGATAAATTAAATGAAGAAGGACTGCGATGCCTATCAATAGAACCGTGCAAAGATAGATTCGCCACGCAGGAATGATATAGGATAGCTCTACCAAGAATCCTAATACTTCCATTAACATTTTTCGCAGAACAAATCAGATTACTTGGGAATATCGGCACAACGCCAAGAGCATCCTTCTACCTAGAACTGCGGCATTTTCCAGTCGTCGTATTCATCCGTTCCATGCCAGGACTTTTGCGAGTGCGGGGCAGGTTTGCCATTAACCGGCTTACGCTGTTTTTCCGGAGCGTTGTCCACTTCCAACGCCACTTTGTGCCAAAGCTCTGCCAAGGTTTTCGTTTTTTCGGGATAAGTCTTCGCCAAGTCGTTTTGCTCGACTCGATCCGTGACCATATTGTACAACTCCCAGTCGTAACCGTAAAAGCTGACCGCCTTCCAGTCGTCCTGTCGAATCGCACGGCAAGTGCCGAACTGGAAATAGAGCCAGTCGTGACCTTCGCGCCCCCTGCCTTCAATGACCGGGATCAGTGACTTGCCTTGGAGGCTGACGATTTCCTTTCCGTTGCGCTTTTTCGGATACGTCGCGTCTGCGACATCTACAAAGGTAGCCATGACATCGATCAAATGGCCGGGGCTGTCGTCCCAGCCACCCGCGTTCGCCACTTTACCGGGCCAATTCACAATGAGGGGCGTGGAGATGCCGCCTTCGTGTTGCGTTTGCTTGTAGTGGCGAAACGGGGTGTTCCCGACGGTCGCCCAACTCGCATCGTAAAGATAGTAGGAACCGGCCTTCCAAGGAGGGATATCCGTGTTCCGGCTTCGTTCGAACGGACAAGCGCCATTGTCCGAGCACAGGAGGATCATCGTGTTGTCCCTCAAACCCCTTTCATCCAAATATGCCAGCAACCGTCCAATGTTCTGGTCGACACGATCCACCATCGCGGCAAAAATTGCCATGCGAAAGCTTTCCATTTCCCGCTCCTTTTTACTAAGCGAGTCCCAGGATTTCATATGATGAGGCAGCTTTGGAAGCTCTAAGTCTTTCGGGAACATGCCCAAACGTTTCTGCTTTTCAAATCGCTCCTCCCGGAGCACTTCCCAGCCGGCATCGTAGCGACCGAGATACTTTTCAATATCCTCTTTCGGCGCCTGAAGCGGATAATGCGGCGCATTGAAAGCGATGTAGTGGAAAAACGGTTTCCCAGTAGCAACGGACTTGTCGATGAACTCCATCGCGTAGTCGACGTTCGCATCCGTCATATAAAAATCCTCGTCGAAATCATTCCAGACCTCGCCGTTCAATCGGAACGTGTCGTCCCCCTCAAAGAAATCTGTCGCACCAGACAAATGCCCGAAGTATTGCTGGAATCCATGATCCGTAGGCTGGTCATCCAGGTGCCATTTGCCCGTCATCGATGTGGCGTAGCCCGAGTCACCCAGAACTTCAGCGACCGTCACCGAACGGTCCAATGCCTGATTCCCGGCCTGGTAAGTGTAAAGCCCCGTTAGGAGACAAATCCGCGACGAGTGGCATTTCGCCGTATTGTAGAACTGTGAGAAACGGAGCCCCTGATCTGCCAGAGAGTCGATATTTGGGGTTTCGATCTCGCTGCCATAGCATCCGAAATCGGCGTAACCAAGATCGTCCACCATCATCAGGATGATGTTAGGACGGTCCGCGGCAAAGGATTGGATCCCTAAAAAGGAGGCCACTACTAAGGCCAACGTGCAGAAGAGGTTTCTGGGGCAGATTTTCATAGTTCAAAAGATACTTCGTCAATATGGGCGGCTTTATGCCACCTGCAATTCTCTTCTTTATTCCAGCGAGACAACCCACAATGGACTCCCTGATGTAAGGTTGTGCCGAAAACCGTTACTCAACACGCTTCCCAAACCTATCGAAACCGGCCCCAAGCTGATTTCCATGAAACCAGCCCTCAGTTCCCTACGTTATACTCTAGAACGCTCTCTTCATTACGATTATGAATACCTTACCCATTCGGTCCACCCCCAAAAGCATCGCCATATACTTGGCCGCCTTCTCTTGCACGGTGACTTCACTGGCTTCAGACAACAGCTCCTGGCCGACCTGGAGAGGAAGCTCCCACACCGGTGTCGTCGAAGGCGCCCAGCCCCCGGTCGAGTGGAGCGAGGAAAAGAACATAAAGTGGAAAACCGAGATCCCGGGATCCGGGCTCGCTACTCCCGTTATCTGGGAGGACCAGATCTTCCTCGTCACTGCAGTTTCTAAAGGAGGTGACAAATCTCCTGCTCCCGCCCAAGCCAACAACAATCGCGGACCCGCAGCGGGAACGCCTCCCGGAGGTCCCGGTGGGGGTGGCGGCTTCAATCGCGAAGAAGTCCTAAAGGAATTCGATAAGGATGGGGATGGAGAGCTTAATGAAGAGGAGCGCGCTGCCATGAGAGCCCGCTTTGGAGGTGGCAGAAGCGGTCCGAGGGGTCAAGGGGGACCTCGTGGAGGAGGAAGACCTGGCAGAGGAGGACCCGGTGGGGGCCAAGCACCCCAAGTTGAACATGATTTCAATGTGATGGCGATCGATCGTAATTCAGGAAAAACGCTCTGGACCCAAACCGCGAATACCACAACCCCGCACGAGGGCCACCATCCGACTCATGGTTTCGCATCCGCATCTCCGGTTACCGACGGTAAGCACCTTTGGGTCTCCTTTGGCTCAAGAGGAATCTACTGCTACACCCTTGAAGGGAAAAAGGTCTGGGAAACGGACTTGGGAGACATTCGATCTAGAGCGGGCTTCGGAGAAGCGGTTCAACCAGCACTTGCGGGAGATCATCTACTCATCACTTGGGACCAAGAAGACCAGTCCTACTTAGTCGCTCTCAACAAAAGCACCGGTAAAGAAGTCTGGCGAAAAGAAAGGGATGAGCAAACCTCTTGGACCACTCCCGTCGTCGTAGAGGTAGACGGTATTCAACAAGCCATTATTGCCGGATCAAACAAAACCCGGGCCTACAATGCCGCCAATGGGGATCTTATCTGGGAAGCCAGCGGACTCACGAAAAACGTAATTCCCACTCCGGTCATAGGAAATGGACTCGCGTACGTGGCTAGCGGATACGAAGGACGGTCGGTTCAGGCGATCAAGCTATCCTCCAAGGGTGACGTTTCCGGAACA
>JAUHWE010000480.1 GCA_030424825.1 Verrucomicrobiia bacterium | reverse complement strand
ATCAAACAGAGGGCCTATTTGCCCGTCAATCGTCTCACGGTCGAACAAGGCGGACTATACGATATAAACGATGTCGACAGACTAGAACGATACATTATCGGACTGGTCAACGACATCGATTCATCGCTCAAAAAATTCGGAGAAAATCTGGGCAATCAGATTCCCCATATTCAAGAAATGCTGACTTATTACTCTCAATACGACCCCGCTAATCACAATGACCAAATCAATCATTTTCTCGGTGAAGGAAGCGCTGAAGAAAACCGAGCTCGTCTAGCCGAGCATAAGCAGACCGCGTCCGAAATGGTCCAATACGCCAAACTGGTCAAAGATCCCCGCTACGAAGAAACCGTCGCCCTCGCAAACAGGATCCAAACGACTATCGATCAATACGAAAACAACTACCAGAAAGCGCGAGAGCTCGTTAGGATGCCTGACGCTGCCACCAAGGATTCAAAGTTAACCTCCATTGCAAAAGAAACGCTCTCCCAATACGATTACGTCGGAGCAATAAAGCGCCTCGTCATCAACGCCGAAAAAGCCCATCACTCTCAAGAAACCAGTGAGCAGAAATTTGACGACGTTGACGTGAGCCTGAGCGGCACCATCACGCTTTCTGGAACTAAGACTACCTATTTCTATGAATGGGACCAGTTTCAAGTAGCCACCGCAGAACCAGTAGGCAACAAGTACTACATTTTCTACAACACCCTGAAATTCTACACTTCCGGGGACACCACTACCACTCTCAACAAATGGATCCTGGCGGCCCGTATCCAAGGCTCGGAAATCCCTGAAAGCAATATCGACAAGTAATACGCCGCATTCACGTATTCAGTTGAAGTGGGTCGGAACGATTTCGCGTCTAGCACAATATATCCCGCCAGAACTTTCATACTTACTCTCTCGCAACGTGAATAGGGCAAGGGTGCGTGCCATTTTTGAGGAGCCGCCTTTTCGTAGGACTAGCGCTTTGCCCTACGGCATGAGAGCTTTGGAGTAAAGGTAGGGCAAGGACCTCCGGGCCTGCCGCAGAGCCTACAGTCCAATCATTTTTTGCACCGAATCGAAATTGGGGCTGAAGATCTTCCGCTCCGTCGCCGTATCAAGACGTGCCGATCGAGTAGCTCAGTGCTTTAGCCTGAGTTCCCGCAGGGCTTCGACTAAAGTCAAAGGTCGAGCCCTACCTCCGAGGCGATAGTTCTCTCACCCATCCTCATCCTCCCCAAACTTCCGCTTACAATGCGGACAGACCAGCTCGTTGTGGCGCTCTCCTTTTATTCGAGCGAGGAAGGCGGCTCCAAGGATTCCACTCGGCAAGGCGAACATCCCAATACCGAAAATCGCCACGAGCGACGCCGCCATTTTACCTAAAGCCGTAACGGGATAAGCGTCCCCATAGCCCACTGTCGTTAGCGTAGTCACCGCCCACCACATCGACGCGGGTATGCTGGAAAACACTTCAGGCTGGGCTTCGTGCTCCACGAAGTAAATCGTTCCCGATCCGACCACCAGCAACAAAAGCATCGCCAAAAACGTGACGAACATCTCAGAACGGGTATCCACCGCCACTTCGGAAAACCGCTGCAAGGTTTTGCTGTAGCGGCCCACCTTGAGAATGCGAAGGAGCCGAAAGAGCCGAGCGATACGCAGAAAACGCAAGTCCAAGAAATTCAGGGAAAGCAGGGTCGGAAGAATCGAAACGAGATCAATGATCGCCAGAGGTGTACAGGCATAGCAAACGCGTCCCCAAAACCCTTGGTACTTTCCACCCGCTGGCACAGACCAAATCCGCAGCACGTATTCGATGCCAAATATACAAACCGAAAACAACTCAAACCGGTAGAATACAACTCCGTAAACTTGGTCTATCGACTCAACGCTTTGCAAGATCACCGAAAGCACATTGAGCAAAATGAGCACCAGCAATCCTAAGCGGACCCAGCGACCCGTCTCTTGTGCGTCGCTTTGCTCTTCCAGTAACCGATATATTTTCTCTTTCAGCATAAGGTGCCGTGAATCTTTTACTTATGCAGTCTTGTAGAAGGTCAATCTCACTACAATAACGTTTCACCCTCGATTGCAAATTATAGTTTGAACCCGCCCCTGTCGTTCGAATACAAGATGTCTACTGACTGCTCAGGCATCTTCCTTTTCCTCCTTGCCCAGTCCTAGATTCTCCCACCTTCCTTGAATGAAATACTTGCAGTCCCTCTTTAATCGAGACGTATTCCAAAGCGTACGCAAAACCAGCCTAATCGTATCTGGTTGGCTGTGCACGGTGGGAGGACTGGTCGCGGATGTACTTCAACCAGTAGCACCGTTTGTGTCCTATCTCTTTTTCCTATCCGTGGCGATACTCGTAGTCCTCTCCATCCTCTATGCGATGGGAAAAAAGGAATTGCTGGGTGCCTTAATTCTCGCCGGAATCTCTGCTACCGCGACAGGACTTTTCGCCTTGCTCCAAACGGGCGATGAAGCTGAGGAACGAGGTGTAGTTGCCAGTTCCATACCTGTAGTCGCATCCCTCCAGGAAAGCCTCGGGCTCATCGAAAAGAAGCTGGACGAAATCAAAGAGGATACACGAACGATCAAAGAAAGCGCCACACGGATTGAATCGAAATCGGACGCCATGCTAGAAGCGCTGGACACCCTCAATGAGGGAATCAGCAACAGCGGCGGCATAATCCAGAATCCCGCTTCTCCCGAAGACCATTACCACAATGCCCGTCTCCACGAATTGGGAGGCGACTACTCCGCGGCGCGGCGTTCCTATTTAGAATACTTCAAAAGTGATCTACCCCGACTCGATCCACACTTACGCTTCATTTCCTTCCTCAAGGTTCAGGAAGGCACCGCCGGGGCTCGCGAAACGTACAACGAAGTGACTGCTCGCAAAACGGGCCCGATCCCTACCTACACACGCCTACTCCTCCTTGACACCCAGCGACGCAAATCCGCTCTCGCCAGCTACGCCTCGCAGAACCCTAACTTTGCTCCTGCCACCTACCACTTAAGCCTGGAATACTCCCAGGCCCGGCTCGGCAGCCAGACTCTGTCCGACAAACGTGAGGAGCTGGCCCATTTGAAGGCGTTTCAAGTGGCCGACGCAAACGGTGGACTACTTCGCTACTTCATTGATCAGGAACTGGTCCAAGAATGGCGGGCGGACGCGACAGCCCGGCGAACCGCGATCGAAAGCCAGATGACCTCCAATGCCCTCGAAAATCCCGTATCCCTGAGCTGGATGGCGAACAACTCAGGCTGGAACGGGAATATACAAATCGCCGAATCCGCTCTCGACATTAAGTGGAACGTAAAAGGCGAGTCTTCACCTCAAAGCGTGGGCATAAGCGGATTTACCGACCCGAATACCGGTAGCCCAACACCTAAATCTTTCTTTTCGCTCCCCAAGAACCAGCGGGACAGTGTCATAGAAATTCGATACACGGACGCCTCCGAGAACGAGCGAGGCCCCTACGAGTTTGCCTTCACCGCTCAGAAAGAAAGCGACGATGGCAACCGTCGCATACTAGAGGCGACGTCAACCAGCTGGCTTTCTTTCCGCGACTACGATGGGTCCGTACTCTTGTACTTCACTCACCTACTTTCCTATCGCGGGGCGTTGTCAAAAATCGAATACGGCCTCAATCAAGAGTCGCCCGATCAAAACTTTGATTTCCCGCCATGGGACAAGCCCGGAATCGCGATGTTAGATGGAAGCTTCCCTATGTTTCTAACCGTACCGGAAAATACGACCTTCGCGACAGTTCGACTCACCTACAAAAACGGCGAGACATCGCAGGTCATGCGATTCGACCGGAACTAGACAATAATACCAGTTTCATCGCTCAAGGTCTTGAGCCCGTTTTCGAAGAAATCTCGTAACGATCCAAAATCGTTCCGAGAAAATATGCGAGCTACACTAAGGCGTTCCCAGAACCATCATAGATTCCAGTATAGTTGACTAGGTCGCGCTACCGATTTCGAAAAAAAGAATGATAAGGCGATAGAGTACCTTTGGGGGAAAACTACGCTTTGGTATCTATCAAATGCCCTTTGGACTCGATGTTCAGCAGACCAAGTGTCGTGTAGGTGCACTTGGAAGAGCGATCACTCAAGATCTTTCGTACGGCCGCCTTTTTTAACGCTTCCTCCGAAAAGTTGATCGACTGGCTAATCGGGGTGCGAGACTTCTGATTCAAGTTAAACGAGAAGGCATTAAAATTGTAATCCGAGCTCTTTTTTTTCTCTTTTCCAAACGGCATGCCATCTTTTTACTAAAATTTTAGTAAAAGATCAATAGAGTTGATTACTCAATTATTAGCTTATTTTTGACATACGGGCTCTTTTTGAACGATTTGCCCTATAAAACTCGGCCTCCAGCTCAAGTCACATTTACGT
>JAUHWE010000479.1 GCA_030424825.1 Verrucomicrobiia bacterium | reverse complement strand
ACATACAGACAACGACCCTGTACCTCCACCTCATCCCCTTCGGCGAGGAGAGGAGCATGGAGCATGTCGAGGCCATCGCCCGGATGACCCGCTAGGCCAGCGATGGCCAATGCCTGCCGCAGCCACGCGGCAGGGCCGTATCCTCGACCATCCGTCGCCGACATCCTGATACGCTTCCACGAAGCGTATCTCCGGCGATACGGCGACTCCCTGCGCCACGAGGAACGCAAGGCCCTGCAATCCATCCTCCAATGCCGGACCCCCGTCATGGGCGGGCGGAGCTATCGCTGCGGCCACTGCGAGAAGGACCACTTCGCCTGGCACTCCTGCAATCATCGCATATGCCCGCGATGCGGAGCCGCCGACACAAAGGCATGGGTCGCCGACAGGCTGGAGAACCGGCTTCCAGTCGCCCACTACATGGTCACCTTCACGCTGCCAAGCCAGCTGAGACCCCTCTGCAGGCACCAGGCCGCTGCCTTTCTCAAGCTCTTCCTCGCCAGCTCCGCGCTGGCGATCAAGGACGTGCTGAAGGAGCCAAGGCATCTCGGCGGCGAATGCGGCTTCATCGGCATGCTCCAGACCTGGACGCAAGACCTTCGTCTGCATCCGCACATCCACTACATTGTCCCGGCGATTGGAATCGGCAAGGACGGGAAAATCAGGCGTCCGAGGGATCCCCAATGGCTCGCCTCCGGCGACGTCTTCGCCTCCCGGCTCAAGACCCACCTGCTCAGAGCCCTCATGGAGGAGGGATTGCTCTCCAGCTCCGAAACCAGGCCGCTATGGAAGATCGACTGGAACTGCGACGTGAAGGACTTCGGAAGCGGAACCAACGCTATCAAATACCTAGGCGGCTACGCTCGCAGAGGGCCCATATCCGACTCGCGGATACTCGGCCTGCGAAACGGCATGGTCGCCATCTCAGTCAAGGACCGCGATACCGGCGAGACAGTCCCCGTTGAGATCGAGGCAGTGGAGTTCGTCCGCCGCTACCTCCAGCACGCCCTGCCAGGAGGCTTCCACGCGATCCGCTACCACGGGTTCCTCCATCCCAGATCCAGGAAGAAGCTCGCCTCCATTCGCGAACAGCTCGGAGCGAAAGCATCGCCCAAGACCAAGCCCCCGGAAACCGAGCAGGAGCCGATGCTCTGCCCGCGCTGCCGGAAGCCAATGGAGATGACCGCCCAGCTCTCCCGGGCGCCGCCATGGGAACGGACCATCCCCAGGATATGGCTACGCAGACAGAGAGCCGCAGCATGAACGATCCGACCGAAGCCAATCGAACGGGAACGGGCCCCCGCGTGCCCACTCCCGGAATACATCCAGAATCGGCCGTCAAATGCCACTTCGAAGGGTATCGAGCCTCGTCCAGTTGCAATGTCGCTACACAAACCGAGGTCCGAATCCCAAACCGCCTGGTCCAAACGCGAAAAAACGCTCCCCGGAAAGGAAGCGCCGCAAATAGAAAAAGCATATAGCGTAAGAACGGCTAACCGACGTGTCCCGCGGCTTGTTCAACCATGGGCCAATGCGAACCTACGGTTCGAAGGTCCCTTTATTGTTGGGTCTATTTCTCTATTTTTGAGATAACGTATCCATGTGACTTTCCAGATGAAGGACAGACCATTCGAATCAGATAAATGTTTGGATTGTTGAGTAGGACGATTGTGTGCTCGTGGATCAAGAGCTTGGCCTCTTCTTTCCAGATTCTTATGTTTGTTTTGTAGTAATTCAGATCAGTGCTTGATCCCAGTGGATTCGTAGCATGCATGATTTTACCGCACTTATCGTAAGCTTTTTCGAATTTCTTTCGAGTGAGGTATCCTTCTTCAACGAAATCAATATGATGATTTACTCCTTGTTTCTGACTTTTTTGAACCTTCACTGGCGCAGGATAGAAATGTTTGTTTGCTTGCTCGATATCGTTTAGGATGCGATTTGCGTGATAGTATTTTCGTATCTTATCTTTCTTTTCTTCGAATTGCTTTTTATTGGCGATCAGTGAGCCAAGTGAAATCAGTTCTAGAATTTTTCTCAGCTGGAGACAGGCTGATTCGATAGCAACGGTTTCGGATATTCCAGGAATCTGAAAATTTGAGAAGTTGTCGACGACCGAAAACCTTTGGGTAACCTCGTCCATAAGGCGGCAGTAAAGTGAAAGGTCGTCTGTTTTCATTTTATTCTACCCAACGCCGAAGTGTCACGACGTAGGACGCGCAGCGTCCGGAGTTGTGACCACTGACTTGTTGAACGCAGCCGCTGCACGGCACTTGGGGTAAGCTTTTAACATTTGAGTTGGAAGGTCGGCAGCCCCTTGCGAGGCTGCCAGTGTATGAAAAAAAACACCTAACAAGAAGGACCAAAATCCGCTTCACTACAACCATAAATACGCTTCGCCACGAAGGACCGCGATACCGGTGAAACCAGTACCGTAGAGATTGATGCGCCCTGAGAAAAATGGACACGGGATTCTCTGCAATAGAAGATCGAATCACACCGAAAAATAGACGATACAGCGTCGAGTTCAAGAAGGAAGCCGCCACGCTATTGGCATGAGAGAAGCCCATCCAAGAAATCCAAGCTGGCCCTATTTAATTCCGGGAATCGGCAAAACCTTACGCATAAATCGATCTATCGCGACTAGCATTTTCACCATTTTATTGCTAACTCTAAATAGAGCTGCCCAGTGAAGTGCAGCATAGCAGGGTTAGCTCATCTGACTGGCTGGGCATCAGTCTATTTTGTCGTGTATCTCTGGTTCCACTGCAGGGACTTTTCTGAGGAGCTTCTTCAGCTTGGTTTTGCTTCCTCCTTTTGCTCTCTCCTCCAGATAGCTTTGGGTGGAAAGTGCGGACATTTTCTCAGCTACAGCGGTCGAGATAAACTGATTAATTGAGACCCCTTCTTTTTCGGAAAACTCTTTGATGTGACGGTGCAGCGAATCTGGAAGTCTTAGACTTAGTGAACTCATAATAGCTTCTCCTTCTTTAGGTAATCTAATGGTGTGATGGCTTTGACCCCAAATTTCGTGGAGCCGTTGAAATCTTTGGTATTGTGCGTGACGATTCTATCGGATTCGGAAACGACGGCGAGTTCGAGAATCATATCATCCTTCGGATCTTTGAGAAACGGTCGCCATAGAAAGTAAGACGAATGCCGCGAGCTAAGTGCGACGATTGAATCTAGAATCTGGTCGATTTCGGTCTCAGTAAAAATTAATCGATTCTTTGGCCTTTTCAAAACGTCCTCGTATTCAAAGATTAGTGCTGCAGAAACGGCATAGTCGACTTTTCCATCGGCCAAAGCATTGAACAATACGAATGAGCTTCCAAGTCTGGATCGGAGAGCCGAATAGACGACATTCGTGTCGATTACAACCATTGAATAGATACCGTATATGGTATCACTAAATTGTCAATTTCTTTCTTCTGATAGTCTTAAAGCATCCTCGGGAATTTTGACGTACTGAGGTCAAATCGTCAAGTAAGCGGGACGTATCGCTGATATTGGTCGTCGCAATCAATACCTCCCTTCCAATCGCCTGGCTTTCCTCAATGCCTTCACTGATTGGACTGCCTGGGCAGAGGGGGCCCGAATTGCGGCTCGCTGGGCCGTCGAGCCCTACCATTCTGAACAAAAGCTCTGATAGGGCCTCTTGGAAGCCAGAAGCCAACTCGATTTTTAATCCATTGCGCTTTCAGTCGGGGGTGCTTTATCCTTCTGTCCTAATACACGTGATATTCCTATGAAGGTTGCCCTTACTGGCTTAAGCAGATTCGATTTTTTTGGGGTTTTACTCCTGCGCATTGGCATCGGGGTACTGGTCGCCTACCATGGCTTCCCGCTCTGGTCCGAAGGTCCCGACTCCTGGGAACGGATCGGAAGCGCCGTTTCCCTAATCGGGATTACCCACTTTTATCTCATCTTTGGGATCCTTTCCGTTGTGATTCAGTCCGTCGGCGGATTATTCCTCATCCTGGGAATCTTCACCCGGGGGATCGCGCTGCTCCTGTCCGTCATCGTCGGCTTTGCCCTGGCTAATTTGATTATCCACAGCCCTGAGATCGACAACGTCATGATGGTGTACGCCCAGATCAATCTTGCTCTGCTATCGCTTGTATTCATTGGTCCGGGACGCCTTAGCCTCGACCGAAGAGGCGTCTAGCTCGACATGAGTTGGGTTGTTGAACAGCGAAACGGGATATTCTTGCCGGAGATCAACTGGCATCTGGACGCTCGCAAACCCGCATCAAACGTATTCATCTCCCATGCCCATTTCGACCATTTCGGAAACCATCCCTCAATCCTCTGCTCGAAAGGAACGGCCCATCTGCTGAAGGCCCGATTGCCCGGTGAGAGGAAGTGGGACACCTACGAGTTTCAGGAGACGTTTGCAATCAG
>JAUHWE010000478.1 GCA_030424825.1 Verrucomicrobiia bacterium | reverse complement strand
CGAACCCGAAGCCCTCGCCCCGCAGATTCTCTCCAGTGACCTGTCGAAAATATTTCGGATCCATCGGCGAGAATCCATTGTGAGTGTTGCGCGGGTGATTTAGCACAAGAACCTTGGCTCCCGTAACAGCGCGAATCGAACGGATCAGTTCGGGCCAAACAGTCAACGTGTGATCCGGCAGAGAACTTCCCAAACGAACAGGGAATGCATTGATATGACCTACTTTGGTCGAGACTTCATTGCCCACTACGGAAGTGAAATGCTGATTAACTCCCATCTTCTTCGCCGGCAATGAATAGTCCGTGTGGTGATTGTGATCGGTGGCCACCGCAAATTCGATGCCTTCCCCGGCAATAGTGAGCATGCCTTCATCAATCGTGGCATCGCCGTGTCCGCTGTAAGTCACCGTGTGGATATGGCTATCGGCGGCGACCCATCCTTCGGTGGATACACTACGCTCGATCTCCAGTGAGAAAAACTGCGGCTGGGTTCCCGCAATGATCATGGGCTGAGAGCTGACACTATACTCGAACCCGCGGCTGGCGTAGATCGTGTAAGTCCCCGGCAAAAGTCCGAAGGAGGCCGTTCCGTCGGGTGTGTAAACCACACCGGTTCTTACGGCCAAAGTTTGTCCGTCTTCCGTCGGAATCACACCCTTCCCAACGGGAAGGGTTCGCTCGGGAGCGGTATACAGGGGAACCAAGACGCCGTTCTCGTCGGCGATCGTGATACGGCAGGGCAGGGGCTTCCCGCTCTGCCGATCAATCACTTTGACCGAAAGGGGTGCCCCTCCGGTTGCTTCTCCAAAGGGGCGGGAGTCCAACTGGATGTTCCCAATGAGAATATCATCTTCGTTGTTAGACGGAATGATCGAGAGCAGATTTTCCCCCGTCTGAAGCGCTTTCACCGGAATCGAGTAGTACGATACCAACGCCGCTTCCCTTTGAGCCAAGCTCCCGAGAGTCTTTCCATTGAGAATGATTTTCCAAGGGTACTTCACATCTTCCTGGTGGATGAAAAGGGTCGCTTCCCGATCGTTTGAGTCGCTCTGGAAAGGAAGATCCAATCGCTGGCCGTGAGGCTCTTTCCCCGCAAAATGGCTCCACTCCGCACCTCCGGAGGCTCCCAAGTAGATCGACTCGGAAATCAGCGTGCGCGTCTCCGCTCCTAGTAATGGAAGCAACGTCAGGAATAATAAAGAGGAAACGGAAAATCTGGCCTGTCGTGTATTCATATCAACCGTATTCGTATTGCAATGCAGGGGGTATTTATCATGAGAATCACGACGGCTATGGGGTAACCGGTACGCGGGAAGGATTCAAATTAAAATTGAATGTTTCACAAGTTGAATGGACAGTCAATTTGCCCGAATGCCGATCATCTAAATCGTTTCAAAGCAGGATGCTCAATCAACGAGCTGAGCGACAAGGTTTGCACCCTTTGGTGCTCGTCTGATTCAGCTTTGCTAGACCCATGCCAAGCGGTAGAATTTCAAGATTGGCGCAGATGAACCATCGATCCGGCGCAAGGACGAGTGAAGAGCCGTAACTCACTCGCATTAGCGTGAGCAGCCAGAGGTGTAAGGCTCATCTTTGGGACTCGCGCTAAAGCAAGTGAGATGCGTTGATGCCTATTCTGTATTCTCGCCAGAGATCAGCAATTCGGTCTATTTCGAATTGGGATCGGGAATCCGGATACTATCCAGAATCGTTGGATCCACTGCCTTAGGGGCTTGGCTGGCTAGCGCTAATAGCTTTTGCACGAGTTCCGGATGGTTCTTGGCCAGATTTCGTTTTTCGCCGATGTCCTTGGAAAGGTCATACAATTCTGTATATTCCGATCCGCGGTCCTTGACGTAGTTGTAAAAGGTTTGGCGGTTGGGAAGAACTAGCTTCCAGTTATGGAGCCGGACGCCTTGCAGCTCCGCCCTAACGTAATAGTAGAAGTGGTCCCGAGCCCCCATTTCGCTCTGCCCTTTCAGCAGCGCCGTTTGGTCCACGCCGTCCAGCGGTCGATCCTTCGGCGCTTCAAAGCCCGTCAGAGCCGCCAACGTTGGCATAAAATCTAAGGTGGAGAAAAGCGCATCGCTGACTCGGCCTTCGGGAATCTTCCCTGGCCACCGTGCCACGCAAGGCACGCGCACGCCGCCTTCGTAGCTCGACCCTTTCGCACCGCGCAAAGGACCAGACTCGCCCCAGGCAATGGCGCCATCATGCTTGGGTCCAAGGACTTCCGCGAAATTGCTCCAAGGGCCATTGTCCGAAGTGAAAACCACCAACGTGTTGTCTCGCAGCCCCAGTGCGTCGATACGATCCAGCAGGCGACCGGTATGGAAGTCGATTTCCTCGACTGTATCTCCGTAGAACCCACCCTCGGACTTGCCTTTGAACTCCGGCGAAGCGCCGATGACCGAATGCACCATCGTGTGGGACAGGTACAGGAGGAACGGTTCGTCCTTGTGCCGCTCTATAAACTCAATGCCCTTATCGGTGTAGCGCTGGGTCAGACTGCCCATATCATCGGTCCCGCCAATGCGATCATTGTTTTCATGAAACGCGACCTTGCCGCCATCGTTTGCGCCCAAGGTGCCCCAGAAGTAGTCGAACCCTTGATGATTCGGCATGCGCTCGATTATGGCTCTGCGATTGGAAACATCCCATTTTCCGATGCAGCCTGTTGCGTAGCCGACCGTCTGGAGTTGCTCCGCAATGGTGACTTCGCTAGCCGGCATGCTCCAGCCGAGACTGCGGACTGGGTAGCGTCCCGTAAGCAAGGCGGAGCGAGAAGGGCCGCAAACCGTCTGAGCGTAGAAGTTAGTAAATTTCGTACCTTCTGTCGCTAGTTTATCGATACGCGGTGTTCGAATCGTCTCAGACCCGAAGCATCCCAAATCGCCGTAGCCCATATCGTCGATAAAGATGATGACGACATTCGGCCGATCTTGCGACTGGGCAATGGAAACGAGTGTCAACAGGATTGCTACGGCGAGAACGCTGTAAAAGGACTTTCTGTTCATAGGGTAAAGACTCATAGGGAGGATGTTCATGACGGTACGGGCCACAAAAAGTGATGACAAGTAAAACGTGCCGAGGTTGACGGGCGACCGCTTTGTCAAATGAGACATAGGAAGGATGTTGAGGGCAGGGAGGTCGAGGACTGAGACTTGCCAGGTCATGCTGTAGACACGATCGTTAATCGCGTGCCATGCCCTTGGTTTGACGGTTAACGTGGCCCCTGAATTGATCGACGTCCCCTACGGGGATTTCGAATAATTCGACTTATTGTACCTGGATTATAGGTACTGTAACGTCTGGGACGCCTCACTCTTGTGCATTGATGCGAACCCAGTTCTGGTTGTTGACTGCCGTGTCTTGATTGGGGTTGTAGAGAGCGTCGTTGCCGAGAATATAGCCCCCGTTGTTGTCTGTGTATACATTGTCGTAAAAGCTTGGGAGCTTTACGGTCTCTCCGCTGGGCGTCGTGTAAGGAGTTACTTCGTGAATACTATCGACATAGTTGGCGTGCCCGGCGTCCTGGATTGCGCTTCACTTGGCCCATCCACCGGCAATAATGTCGCTTGTTTCGCTGAGCGTTTGGGAGAGTTTCTGTTGGGCGGCTGCGTTTTGACGTTGCCTATCGGCAGCTCCTTGGGAGCGGATGCGCGCCATTGCGGCGTAGTGTTTATTCATTTCATTGACCCATGCGGGGTTCGCCCGATTGGATTGCGCGATTGCCGCAAGTTGAGGATCGTTAACGTAGTTAGTGCCAACCGGTCCGGCGAGAGAGTACATGAAATTGATTCCCCAGAAGCCTCCGGATGGCTGGCCTTGGAAATAGTTAACATAGTATTGCCAGGCAATTAGGATGGATTCTTCCATCGCCTTGCCTTCTTTGTCGAATTGAAGAACCACTACAGTGGCTTGGGTGTCGAAATTGGAGGAAATGCCGGTTTGCCTACCCATGGCGTTCATCTGCAGTACGCTCTGGTAGGTGTATTGGTTCTGCTGTTGGAGAAGTCTGGTGATGTCGGGTTCCACGTCTTCTGAGACGAGGCGAAGATTACTGACTGCTGGATCGGGATAGCTTTGGGCCATGTCCATTACCCATTGACCGGGAGAGGAGGGAAGGGGCAGGTACATGTTTCCGTTTGACGTGGGGGAAAAGGGCTGGACTGGATAATTGTTGCCGAATTCGAAGGAAAAGGAGGGGAGAAAGCGGATCTGTCGTCCGTCCGGCGCCTTAAAGGCGACATCTAGGAGATAAGCCATCGAGAAATACTGTGGCCCGGGGCGGGTCATGCCTCCCTCAACTTCCCAGCCATCGGGCACGAGAAAGGTGGATGCCACGATATTGTTCATGCCGGGGTCCGTGACCTTGTGTTCGCGAAATAAAGTGGCCTTGCTGCTATCCGGGGAGGCCGCTCTAACGGAA
>JAUHWE010000007.1 GCA_030424825.1 Verrucomicrobiia bacterium | reverse complement strand
GCATGTCGGCACTTCGGGTAAGAGCGATGTCATCAAGATGCACTGTCCAATGGCCTTCAACAACAAGGGCGGAGACTGGCTGCAAAACAGCAAGGATCTCGCCAACCCATATTACGGAGCGATGATGCTCAAGTGCGGTTCCGTGAAGGACACACTCGCAACCGCTAAAGGCGGTCATGAAGGCCACATGGATCAAGGTAAGATGGACGAAAAGAAAAGCTCCCACGACCATAGTGGGCATAGCCAATAAAGAATGGCTTTGACCCGAAGCCCCATTCTTCGAGTGAATAGGTTCGTTGCGCCACGAACTAGATGACATACTTTGAGGGTATCCAGAAAACGGATTAGTAAGCGAAGTAAGCACCAGCTGCTCAAGGAACAACGAGATCGCAAGAGCATGGCCGCTTGGCTCTCTGCTGCGGCCATCTTGTTCATCATCGGGTTTTCCATCTACGTCTGGTACTCGGTAACTCATCAGGAAGAGATATTCCTGCCGATAGGCTCCGGAGGTATTTTGGTAATCCTAGCGGCATGGTGCGTGCGTGATTGGTGGCGCCATCGTCCAGAATCGAGCAAATGAGCGAGAAAATGAAAATCTATCGTTACCCCGTTTATGGGGCCATGGCGACTGCTGCTGCCTACGCTCTAGACCATTCCCTTGGATGGGAATTGATGCGTTTTGTCTTTGGTCTCGCCGTCCTTCTCAATCTCATCGCTCTCGCTTGGAAAGCGTCCAAGTGGCGTGGATACAGGCCAGTGAGCTATGGATTGGTCGGAGCTATCCTCGTTTTTTTAGGAAAGCTCTCTCAAGGAGCCGAGGATTTGGTCCCGATCGGCGTTTTTGCTTTGATTGCGGTTTCTCTGTGGACCGCTTGGCCTCCGAAGAACCCAGGAGAGAGGCCTCCCTGTTGCCAGTGAGGGATGTTGAAAATTAGAAGGCCCTAGTGCTAGGTTTGTCGGATTGGTAGAGGTCTTTTGGTATCGGCGAAGTTATCCCTCGCGATGGAGTGACAATCAAAACGCGAGGTCTGTTCGCTCATGAGCCGTCTTGGGGGTTGGTTCTGACGCTCTGACGTTGGGAAACGGCTCTAACGCGACAATTTCAGGATCTTAAGGGCGCCTTTCATAACGAAGGCGAAGACGATGGCTCCGATGAGGAGGTCGGGCCAGCGGGATTCAAGGGAGTAGACGAGGAGGCCTGCAACTATGACGCCGCCGTTTACGATGATGTCATTGGAGGTGAAAATGGCACTCGCTTGCATGTGGGCTTCGCTGCTTTTGGCTTTGGTGATGATGAGCAGCGAGATGCCGTTTGCGATAAGAGCGAGAGCTGCCACGAGAATCATCCAACCAAAGAGTGGCGTTTCGGAGCTGAAGAAAAAGCGCCGAATCACTTCGGCGAAGCCGAGCATGGCGAGGCCCATCTGAAATATGCCGCTAAGTTTGGCGATCTTCTTTTTGGTGGCGACGGCCGCCCCAACAGCGAAGAGGCTGAGGCCGTAGACCATGGAGTCGGCGAGCATGTCGAGCGAATCCGCTACCAGCCCCATCGAATGGGCGATCCAGCCAGCCGTCATTTCGATGATAAAGAAGCCGAAGTTGATTCCGAGCACCCACCAGAGGGCGGTTCGCTGAATTTGGGATTCGGAGTGACTCGGTGCTAACGCGTCGATGGTTGAAAGCATTTCAGAGCCGAGTTCGAGCTCGGTCAGCGCTTCGGATATCTCTTGTGGACTTTCGTGATGGTAGACTTCAAGAGCCCGTTCAGGGATATCGAAGTCGAGACGGCAGACGTTCTCTAGCGGCTCGAGCTTCATGCGGATCATCTGCTCCTCGGAAGGGCAGTCCATGTCTTTGATTCTAAAGGTCGTTTTCTTACATTCCATCTGTAGCTTCCGGTTTTTTCTTTCCGAACATCGTGTAGAGGATCGGGAGGACGACGAGGGTTAGGATGGTGGAGGTGACGACGCCCCCGATGACGACGGTGGCGAGCGGTCGTTGGACTTCCGCCCCTACGCCGGTCGATAGGGCCATGGGCAGGAAGCCGACGGCGTCGGTGACTGCGGTGGCAAGGACGGGCTTGAGGCGTTGCAGAGCGGCGTTTTTGACGGCGGCTCCGATGGCTTGCCCTTCGTCGATGAAGTTGCGGATGGCGACGACAAGGATTTGCCCGTTGAGAACGGCGATGCCGGATAGCGCGATGAAGCCGACGGCTGCACTGACGCTGAAGTTGATGTCGCGCATCCAGAGAGCAAATACGCCTCCGATGAGGGCGAAGGGAATGCCGGTATAGATGAGCAACACGTCTCGGAGATTCTTCATGCTGAAGAAGAGGAGAATGAAGACGAGCAACAACGTGGCGGGCACGACGAGCATGAGGCGGTTTTGAGCGCGTTCGAGGTTTTCGAACTGCCCGCCCCATTCGACGACGTATCCATCTGGCAGCGACACGGATTGCTCTATCTTTTCTCTGGCTTCTTCTATGAAGGAGCGGGCGTCGCGTCCGGCGATGTTGCACTGGACGCGGATGAGGCGGCGGCCCCACTCGCGGTTGATGGTGGCGGAGCCTGCAGTTTCTTCAATGTTGGCGAGGGTGCGGAGCGGCAGGCGTTGGCCGATCTCGGTGGGCACGATGGTGTTGGCGAGCGTGGTGGCGTCGCTGCGGTGCTCGTCGGGGAGCCGGGCTACGAGGTCGAAGTGTCGTTGTCCTTCGAATACTTCGCCGACTTCGCGGCCGCCAACGGCTTCGACGAATTGGAGCACGTCGTTGGCGGGGACGCCGTAGCGGGCGATGGCTTGCTGGTCGACGCGCACTTGCAAGGTGGGCTGGCCGGTGAGCTGGTCGACGGCGATGTCGGTCGCTCCTGGGACGGTGAGCAGGACGCGCTGTATGTCGTCGCTGATGCGGACGAGTTCGTCGAAGTCGTCGCCGTAGATTTTGATGCCGAGGTCGGAGCGGATGCCGGACACCATTTCGTTGAGCCGCATTTCGATGGGCTGAGTGAAGACGATGTTGAGGCCCGGCAGATCGGCGACTTCCTCCTGCATGGCGGCGACAAGCTCGGATTGACTATCGGCCTTGGTCCACTGGTCGCGTGGACTGAGGGAGACGAAGATGTCGGTGAGTTCCGTTCCCATCGGGTCGGTGGCGACTTCGGCGGTGCCGATGCGGCTCCAGACGTGACGGATTTCGTCGGGGAAGTTCTCTTTTAGGAGCTGCTCGATGCGGGTGTTGTAGGCGGTGGATTCGTCTACGGATATCCCGGCAAGGCGGATGGTGTTGATGGCGATGGCCCCTTCGCTGAGTCGCGGGAGAAATTCGCCTCCGAGGCGGAAGGCTTGCCAGCCGGATAGCGCTAGAATGGCGAGGACTGTTAAGAGGACTGCCTTCTTGGCTTTCAAGGCTCCGTTGAGGCAAAAGCTATAGGCGCCGAGGATGGCTTTTTCCACGACTCCCTGGCTGTGCTTTTGCGTGCGGGGCAGGAAGTAGTAGCTGAGCACGGGCGAGAGCGTGAGAGCGAGGACAAGGGCCCCGAGCAAGGCGAAGATGAAGGTCCAGGCCATGGGCTTGAACATCTTTCCTTCGATCCCTTCGAGGGTGAGGATGGGAATGAAAACGATGATGATGATGCCGATGCCGAAGGCGATGGGTCGGGCGACTTGTTTGGCGGATTCGATAATCGTTTGCAGCCGCTCTGCTTTGGTGAGTGGGCGGCCGAGCTGCTTGGATTTTTTGGAAAGGTTTCGCAGGTTGGATTCGGTCATGACGACGGAGCCGTCGATGATGATGCCGAAGTCGATGGCTCCGAGGCTGAGCAGGCTGGCGGCGATGGCGAATTCGTACATGCCGAGGATGGCGAGGAGCATGGCGAGTGGGATGGCGAAAGCCACGAGGAGCCCGGCTCGGAAATTTCCGAGCAGCAGAAATAGCACTACGATGACGAGAATGGCTCCGAGAAAAAGATTGTGCTGCACGGTGCCGATGACGGAGGTGGTGAGCTCGGTACGGTCGTAAACGATTTCGACGATCACGTCGTCGGGAAGCGCGGGGCGGACTTGGTCGAGCTGTTTCTTGAGGTTTTCGGTGACGACCTTGCTGTTTTCGCCCATGAGCATGAAGGCGAGCCCGAGGACGGCTTCGCCGCGGCCGTCGGCGGTTACCGCTCCGCGTCGGATTTCGCGGTCGATCTTCACTTCTTCGGAGATGTCGTGTATATGGATGGGGTTGCCGTCGAAGGAGTCGACGACAATGTTTTCGATTTGCTCGATATTGGTCACGCGGCCGATGCCGTGCACGAGCTGGGAGACGCCACTTGCGGTGAGCACGCCGCCGCCGACGTTGCTGTTGTTGGATTCGAGCGCTTCGTAGACGTCGTCAAGCGTGAGATTGTATTTGAGAAGCGCGGCGGGCGAAACGACGACGTGGTACTGGCGGACTTCGCCGCCCCAGGAGTTAACCTCGGCCACTCCGGAGACTTTTCGTAGTTCCGGTTTCACTACCCAGTCGTGCAGGGTTCGCAGCTCTTCGAGGGTGCGGTTTGGGTCTTCGGAACGGACGATGTAGTGGAAGACTTCGCCGAGTCCGGTGGCGATGGGTCCGAGCTGCGGGCGTTCGATACCGTCGGGCAGTTCGACGGAGTTGATGCGTTCGAAGACGTATTGGCGGGCGTCGATGATTTTGGTTTCGTCGTCGAAGGTGGCGACGACTTGGGAGAACCCGAATTTGGATACGGATCTTACGTTGCTGAGTCCGGGGAGCCCTCCGACCGAGAGTTCGATGGGCAAAGTGATTTGCTGCTCGATCTCTTCGGGGTTGAGCGCGGGCGCGACCGTGTTGATTTGAACTTGAACCGGTGTGGTGTCGGGGAACGCGTCGACTGGCAGCATGCTCAGCCTCCAGATTCCAACTACGCTGGCAGCGGCGAACAGAAGCACGATGAGCAGGCGGTTCTTGAGAGAAAATTCGACGAGTTTGGAAAGCATGATGAAAATCCGGTTCTAGATAAATGGAATGAAAAGTGGCTTAGTCGTCCACGCAGCCAGCCCCTAAGCGGGACTTGAGGAATTCGGACATGACAATGAAGCTGCCGTCGGTAACGACGGAGTCGCGTGGGCTCAGTCCCGCAAGCACCTGCACTTGGCCGTTTCTCGCGGCGCCGAGATAGACGCGGCGGAGGGCGAATAGGTCGGGAGCGTTCTGCACGAATACGAAATCAGATCCTTCGTGTCGCTGAACTGATTCCCTGGGTACGATTGCGGAAAGCTCTTTCTTGCCTATTGCGATGTAGATTTTCCCGAAAAGGCCCGAAGCTAGTTGTTCGGCGTTCTCTGTGACGAGGGCACGCGCTCGTATCATGCGGGTGTCTGGGTCGATTGAGGTGTCCACCCATGTAATGCGTCCCGCAACGCGAGCGTTTGGCAATTCCGGGAAAACGGCTTCCACGGGCTGTCCGACCTGAAGCTGGCCTACGTGATCGGAGGGAACGGATATCTCCAACCAGCGTGTGGAGAGGTCTGCGAGCGTGAAGAGCGGGTGCCCCGCTTCGACGGCTTCTCCGATAACGGATTTGCGGTCGACCAGTGTTCCTGAAAACGGGGCACAGACGATGAGCTGGGCGGAGGTGTCCTGCTCGTTTTCGACGCGGGCGATTTCGTCGGTTTCGAGGCCGAGGTTGAGGAGGCGTTGGCGAAGATTGCTAACGGCTAGCTTGGCCTTGCGGTAGTCGGCTTGTGCTTCGAGAAGCTCCCTTTCCGAAGTTACACTTTGCTTTTGTAGGCGAGTTTCGCGGTCGAAGGATTGCTTGCGTATGTCCAGTTCGACGACAGCGGAAAGGTAAGCGCTCTTGGCGGCGGCGACCTCGGCGGAGTGGAGCTCGACGAGCGGCTCGCCTGCGTTGACCCTCTCGCCTACGTCCTTGTGCACAAAGCGGACGACGCCCCCGACGAGGGGGGAAACCTTAGCGAGTGTGTTGAGATTGTATTGCGTTTCACAGATGGCGGCAATGACGGGAGCAGATTCGCTCATGCGGGGAAGTTCTGTGCGGATGCCCGCCTTGCCCGCAGAGGCTTCGGATATGAAGCGTACTTTCATGTCGTCGCCCGGTAGGAGCGATGCGGCGAGGTCTGGCTGGCAGATTCCGCACTCCGCTTCGGGCACGTTGTGTTCGTTGCAAAAAAGGGCGTGACCGCCCTCGCTGGTTTTGGCTGAAGGGGTGACCGAGGCAGAGCCTCCAGCTTCCTTCCTCAACTCTGGATGGCAGAGATAACACTCGTCTTCGTAGAGGGAATGCTCTTTGCACCAAAGTCGGCTTTTGTCTTCCAATTCCGGATGGCAGAGCCAACAACGATCTTCGTACCGGGCGTGCTCCGTGCACCAGAGGCGGCCTTTGTCGCGTTTGGAAGCGTCGCAGATGAAACAGGTTTCGCCCGCCACTTCATGACTGTGAGGGATCGGCGTATAGGCTACCTCAGCGGCGTGGGCAGGTCCTGCATGGTCACCCGCGTTGACGGTTTCTAACTTCTCTTGGCCGCAACCACTCGAAAAGAGGGCTCCGATTCCGAGGAGGATTGCTACTAAAGTAGACAATCCGATATTTGAATACGTATTTTTTGTTTTCATAATTGTTTTGTTTGGAAGGTTATTTGTTATGCAGATCGGCGAGACTCCGACCGATAAGCGATTCGATATTTGCGGTTCCGAGATGGTAGGCTTGGAGGGCTTGAAGGTAGCTTTCTTGGAGCTCGAAGAGGGTTCGCTGGGCGTCGAGGACATCGAGAAAGGGGAGTTTGCCTTCTTTGAACGCGAGCTGTGTACCTTGGTAGGCATCTTCCGCAGCGGGGAGGGCTCGGTCGCGGATGGCGACGGCTTCATCGTAGGCGTTAGCCAGATCGAAATAGGCTTCACTGAGGAGTCCTTCTAGGCGAAGTTCAGCAGCTCTTTGGCGACTACGGGCCGAAGCTTCGCCTGCTCGGGCGGATTGGATTTGCACTTGTCCTCTGTCAAATAGAGGTAGCGGTAGAGAAATACCCACTACGAGCGCCTCGTCGCCGCTTTCGTTGTCCCTCCTGAGTCCGATTCGTCCTGTGAGGTTTGGGATGGCTTCGGCCTTTGCGAGATGACGCTCGGTGATTCGAGCGCTGATTTCGATGGCCCAGCGAGCGACATTTGGATTCTCGCCTAGGTGCTGGACCAAGGCCTCGGGGCTGGGGGCTGGCGACAGTTCCTCCAGGTCGCCAGCGATTTCCGTGAACGTCACTACTCTTTCTCCCCAGCTTAGGGAAAGGCTGCGATGAGCGGCATCGCTAAGCCTCTCCGCCCGCTTGAGAGCAAGCTCGGCCTTGATGACAGGGACGACGACGCGGGACAGTTCTACCGGCGATGCGTCACCCGCGTCAACGCGGCTTTGAGTGAGCTTCTTTGTGGCCTGAGCGAGCTCAAGCTCTTGCTTGGCGAGTTCCAGACTCCGGTCCGCAGCGAGAGCGACGACAAATCGCCGCGTCACTTCGGCAATTGTTTGAAGACGGGCTGCATGATAGTCCCAGTCGGCGAGCTGGGAATCCAGCTCTGCAATCTTGCGTCGTTGCTTGATGTCCCCGCCAAGCGGGAGACTTTGGGCGAGGCTTAGCGTGGATTCGGCGAAGTCCGAGCCGTCGAACTTTCCTGTGCCCCCGAAATTCTCGCGTTCGTATTCAAGTTCCGGATTTGGCCAGAGGCGAGCTTGGCGAATTCTGGCGAGCGAACCGTTGGCATCCCATGCGAGCGCTTGAAACTCTGGGCTGTGCTCGATGGCTAGCGAGATAGCCTGTCGAAGTGTGACCGTACCTAGAACCCTAGGAGCTCCCTTATCGCTAGGAATGTCACGAGGAGCCGTATAAACAGGGGCTTGTCCGTATGCGACCGAACACCCTAGTGATAGCGAGGCTACGAGCGAATAAGTTAATAATCTGCAACGCCATTTTGGCGCTATTATTTGAGATGAAAATTGATGGAAGGGCATGAAATATCCTGTTTCATTTTCGAATGTGAGACGCGATTTTCCTTTGAGGAATCGCGGTCAACGTAGTCCGAAGCACAACGGCGTGCTTAGGATGGGATCGAATCTAAAACAGAATATCAGACGCGGAACACGATGGTGTCTGCAAATAGCTGAGATGCTCCGTTCTGTATCGGAGGACCTCTTGCAGGGGCCTTCTTAAAAACTGCCTTTTTACTGCGAACGACAATCAGATCCGTCGAGATCCAAGCCATGACAGCGTTGGCTTTCACGACGACTCGGTCGACTTTCGGAGTGGCGCCTTCACCGCTCACATCGACTTCGTAGTCTGTGCAATGATCGCATTCGAAAGGAAGCGGAAAGCTTGCAAGACCCTTGGCTTGCTCCAACGGGCAACAAGTTTCCGGGATGCCAGAGGCATTCTCAGCCGAGACGCTGCAAACCTCCCCAGAGTCATTCTCGACGCAGTAGATCAAACCACCAACGCCCGCTAGTGCAGAATTGCAAGCGAGGGCGATTGAGAAGCTGAGTGCGACGAGAGATCTCATTACATTTCAATGTACGGTTCTTAATCGGTCCAGATTGCCGAAATATCAAGCCTTTTTTGAGATCGGCTCTCATTAATGTCTGTTAGTCATAGATCTCGAATTCGTAGTGTCTCTGATCGTATACGTAAATTTTAATGAGAGCGATTTCTCCGAAGTTGGACTCTAATCTGATGACGTGGGCGGGGAATATGTAACCTCGGTCGCGTTTATGCTTTTGATGGAAGACTCTTCTATCGGTGGATTCAAGGATGTCTTCGAGCAGAGTTCCTTCGGCATCGTACACATTGATATGCATATGGCTTCCTTGCTTGATCCGGTGAAAATGCTTGCTGTATAGCCGCCCAACCAGCTTCGCGCCCTTCTTGTCGTTCTTGAGACGGGGTTGCTTGAAAGTCAGATAACCATTTTGCTGGGAGACGTATATTTCGGTGGCAGAGCCGACCGGAATCGCCAGAGTGGTGGCGAATGTGAGCCACAAAACAATACGGCTTAGCTTAATCATCTTCAATGTTTAGCGATGAAATGGTTGTGTTCCTCTCCACAAGCTTGGGAAGACGTTTCGAATTCCAGAGTGGAGTGGGCGATGTCGTAGCGGGTTTTAAGGAGATTCTTAACTCGCGACTTGATCGTTTCAATATCCCGTAATCTTTCGTCGGAAATGACGATATGAGCCTCTAAGGCTCGGTGGTGCTCGTCTAGTTCCCAGACGTGCAGGTGGTGGATTTCGCAGACTCCTTCGATTTTTTCGGTCTTGGTTTTCAATTCCTCAAGATCGAGCCCGTCTGGAGTGGCTTGCATAAGGATCTTTGAGGTCTTCCGGATGAGGCCGAATGACATGTAGAGGATGTATCCGGCTATAACTAGCGTGAGAGCGGGATCGATCCAGTCCCAGGAAAGCCAATACACGGCGGCTCCACCTGCCATAACGGCTACCGAAGCCGCAGCGTCGGTGAGGTTGTGCAGGAAGGCGGCTTTGACGTTTAGGCTTCCTTTTGACATGGCCCATAACAGCCAAACGGTTCCGAGATCGACAATGAGCGCGACGCCGGAAGCGGCCATCATCCAGCCGCCTAGAATCGGCTGTGGGTTGAAGAATCTAGTGACGCCCTCATAGACCAGATACAGTCCGACGAGAATGAGGGCCGTGAGCTGGATCATAGCTCCAATGAGCTCGGCCCTTCGGTAGCCGAAGGTGTAGGCCCTGTCTGCGCCTTTCCGGGAAATCTTTCTGGCAACGTAGGCAATAAGCAGGGCTGCTGCATCGTTTGTATTGTGCAAGGCATCCGCCATGAGCGCGACGCTTCCGGCGATTATGCCTGCAGCGAACTCGAAGACCGAGAGGCCGACATTTAGTAAAAGGGCCCAGAAAAGGGCCTTGTCGGAAACTTCCTCTGTTCCATGGCTGTGGTCGTGACTCATGATGGCGTTTCTTAGAATTTGCGATTCTTTACCCAGCTGAAGATGGCGCCGGCCGAGAACGCTGCGAGACTCCACTTGAGTATGTAGAATACAATTGGGACTCGCGAGTACCCTTGCGTAGCGAGATCTCTCTGCTTGAATATATACAGAGTGATCCATACTACGAGCGTAGCGAGGCCAAGGCCGATTGCCAGATTCCGATTCGTTTTCTGGTCCTCGGCTAGCTTCTTTTCTTTAGCTCGTTGAAGTCGCCCGCCTTGTCGGATCTGCCTTGGTCGCTTTCGGCTTTTGCTCTTGGGCATTCCTTAGTCAACGAAGGTTTAAGGTTAATCGGAGGCCTGTTCTTCAAGGCCGCACGTGTCATCGTGCCTCTGGGTGTACGTTTCGAGAACGATCTTGTCTATATTGGGATTGGATAGATCGACATACTTGAAGAATCGTTCGAGTCGTTCGCCATCGTCGAAGTCGTTGCGGCGAAATCTGTAGACTTCTCTCTCAAGTAGAACTTCCACTACCTCGCCCTCTTCGTTTGTCGTCAGGTCGACGAGGTCGATATGCAGATGGGAACCCCAGATCATGAATCTGTCTCTAAACTTGATCGCGGAGCCGTTGATCGCGGTTTTACCCTCCTTTTCAACGATCGATACGTTTTCAATGCGAATGAATTCGTGCTCGTTCGGAAGCTCGATTTTAGAAGCTGATACCGTTTCCGCTAAAGCGGCGGTGCTCATCGACGAAGCGATCACAAGAACGATCGCTTGTTTTAGGTAAAGGTAGCTTTTAACTGGGTACATCGGAAAGTATGGTTATTCGTTGTCGTGTTTTTGCTGATAGGCATGTATTGATATTCTTTCTACGTCTGCCGGATTTAACTCAGAATTGTAGTGTATTGTCCGTGTTCGGAATCTTCCAATCTTATGTCGATGAAAACCGAATGGGGAAATTTTCTGGTAGTCTGTTTTTAAGAGCTCGCCATTCCTATTGTACAGTTCGATGTGTAGATGGCATCCTCCAGGAAAGTTCATAGAACTGCGCCTAGACATTCTAATACGTAGCCATAAATTGTCTTTCCTAGTAACAGCTTTCACAGAAAGGGCCTCAACAACACGCCCTTCGTTCTCTATTTCAATAGTTGGTGAATATTCGTTTGGTTTATCTCCCGCGATTAAAGAGTGAATCGACAATAGGGAGATGGCCATTGCTGTTCTTGCGATATGACTAACAGATTGATTCGTTTTCATACAGTAGTGTGGTATCTTTCATGCTGCCAGCCTTCATAATGTCGAATGCTGGCAGCGATGGGTTGCTGTCTGTGAGCAATTCGTATTTGGACTAATGGTCGTGGCCTTCGTGACCATGCTCCTCGTGGTCATCTTCACCGTGTTCGCATACGCAGGCGTATTCTTGGTGGTCGCACGTCGGGCATTCGCTGAGATTGAGATTAAACTTTTCTCGAACGGTTTTGGAACGCGCGCTTGCCTTGATGTTAAGGATAATTGGAAGGTTGTTTCCTTCGGGTAGCGATTTATCGGAAACGAGAGCGTTTCCGGATTTCGTGAAGCTCAAACGCGTAGGATTCGAACGTTCTCCTCCGATGACACTGATATGCTGGTCACCAGGAGCAACGATGTGCCCTTCCTCGTCGAGGAAAGTAATTTTCACTTTTCCGCTGTCGTCGACGTAGAACTCGAGATGCGGTTCCACTGAATCAACGATTCGACCTCCGTTTGGGGCTTCGATCTCGCCGTGCTCATGACCTTCGTGTCCGTGGTCTTCGTGATCGTGACCGGCATGATCGCCATGATCATGGTCGTGATCACGGTCTTGAGCGTTGGCCAGAGCGAACGCGCCGAACGAGGCTAGGATAGTAATAAGCGTTTTAATTGTTGTATACATAATATATTACATGGTTATTGGTTGATTCGATTATTCGGATGCAGCGGCCTTAAGTTTGATGGCCCTTTCGGATGCTTTGCGGCCGAAGAGATAGAAAAGCGCGGGCGTGACGCCCAAGCCCAGAAATGTGGAGCTGACGAGTCCGCCGACAATGACGATGGCGACAGGGTTTAGGATTTCCTTGCCCGGTTCGTCTGCAGCGAGAACCAGAGGAATGAGCGCTAGTCCAGCTGAGATGGCGGTCATAAGTATGGGGACAAGGCGTTCCAACGTTCCTCTCTCCACCATCGCTCGCGTGAATTTCTCGCCTTCGTGTCTCATCATGTGGAGGTAGTGGGAAATGAGCATGATGTTATTTCGCGCAGCGATTCCTGCCACGGCGATGAAACCGACAAGCGTTGCGATACTAATATTGTCGAGCGTGTACCGCGTGTAGATGACGCTACCGATGAGCGAAATCGGTAGTATCGTCAGCACGAGCGCGACGAAGCCGAACCCCTGAAAATAGCTATAGAGCAGGAAGACGATCACCAGCATGATGATACAGGACGTTATGAAGATGATTCGTCTCGCTTCTTGCTGGGCTTGGTATTCTCCTTCGAAAGCTATGGTGTAACCCGTTGGGAGCATTATGCGTTCATTGACTTCCGCCTGAAGTCTTTCGACCACGGAGTTGAGGTCGTCGACTGTGGGATTTATGGATACGACGAATCGACGAACGGTGTTCTCGCGAAGAATGGTGTTTGGCCCTGTCGCTTGCCTGATGTTTGCTACATAGCTGAGAGGGACACGCTGACCGCTCTGAGTATCGATGTAGAGTTTGGCCAGACGATGTGGGGATTCGCGCCACTCAAGCGGGAGCCGCACGACGAGGTCGTAGACGCGCTGGCCTTCATAGATTTCAGAAACGGCCTCGCCGCCCATGAGCGCAGCAAGTTGCTCGTTGAGGTCGCCCGGTGTGATACCGTATGCGAGTGCTCGCTTGCGGTCGACTTCTATACGGAGTTGAGGGATGGGCGCTTGTTGTTCAACGCGAGCTTCCTCGAGCCCCGGAATGCTTCGAGCGATGTCGGCGATGTCGGTGCCTAGCTTTCTCAGTTCGTTGAGATCTGGTCCGTAGATCTTTACCGCAACCTTTGCGGAAACCCCGCTAAGCATGTGCCCGATACGGTCTGCGAGCGGGCCGCTGAGAGCGCTGAAGGTTCCAGGCAGGCTTTGAGTCGCAGCGCGGATGTCGGCGAGAATCTCGCCTCGTTCGCGTTCGCGTTCCCTTTTGAATTCCACATCGAACTCGACGGTGGATACAGGTACGACGTGGTCCCCGCGTTCGGCGCGGCCAACGCGGAATGCCACCGTTTCGACCTCTGGAATCTCGAGCAGCAGGTCCTGTAGGGTCGAAGCGATCTCGGTAGTCTGCTTGAGCGAGGTCCCCGGAGCGGTAGTCGTAGCGACCACGACGGTAGGTTCGCGAAATGCTGGCAGGAAGTTGGCGCCCATCCCCATAAAGGATACGTAAGCGAAGTAGAGAAGTCCGCCAGTTATCAAGAACACGAGAAAGGGGTGTGTCAGCGACAAGTTGAGCCAGGTCTTGCTAAATGCCCATTTAAGGAAACGCACGAAGAACACGTCTTTGTGCTGCTTGTTGTCCTTCGGTTTGAGCAGGAAGGAGCCGAGAACGGGTATAACCGTTATCGATACAAAGAACGAGGCCGCCATACTCACAATGGTCGCCACCGCTATGGGGGAAAAGAGCCGACCTTCCACGCCGCTGAGCGCTAGAAGCGGAACGAATACGAGAATAATTAGAATCGTGGCGTAGAGAATCGAAGACCTTACCTCGGCTGAGGCTTCTGCGATAACCTCGAGTGCTGGCTGAGAGCTTTTCTTGGCGGAGTTTTCACGTAGTCGCCGGTATACGTTTTCCACGTTAACGATGGCGTCGTCGACCACCATGCCGATGGCTACGGCGAGTCCGCCAAGCGTCATGGAGTTGACGCCGAGTCCAAATAAATCGAATACTATCACGGTTATGCCTAGCGAGAGCGGTATCGCCGTGAGCGTAATGAATGTGATGCGGAAATTCAGGAGGAATAGAAAAAGGACAAGAGCGACCATAATCGCTCCGTCTCGCAGAGCCTCCTCCAAATTGCCGATGGAGAGTTCGATGAAGTCGGATTGCCTGTAAACGGTCAAGAGCTTCACGCCTTCGGGAAGAGTTTCCTGCAGTTCGGCCATCGCGTCTTCGACCTCCTTAGTAAGGCTCAAAGTGTCGAACCCAGGCGACTTTGTTACGCTGAGTATCACGCCAAGGTAGCCTTCTGCCTCATCGTGGGAGCCCGACTCCGACAGCAGTTTGCTGCCGAGTCCGGCGTCGCCTCTCATGGGTTCGATGTCCCAGCGAATTTCCGCCACGTCTTTTAGCCGAATCGGTCGGTCGTTCTCATAGCTTACGACGGTATCCGAGATCTCATCGAGATCTGTTGTCATGGCGAGGTTCCTCACCATGATCTCTTGCGCGGACTCGGTGAGGAAGCCGCCAGTGGTATTCTTTACGGCTTTTTGGGCGGCATTGTGTATTTGATCGAAACTTACACCGAGCGCTAGCATCTTGTCGGGATTCGGCTGTACCTGCACTTGCTTGACACCTCCACCCATGGAGAGCACCTCGGCGATTCCAGGGATGGATTGGAACCGGCGAGCGACGGTCCAGTCTGCCAGCGTTCGAAGGTCCCTAGCATCGGTCTTCCCGCTGGGGTCGACGAGGCCGACGAGCAGGATGTTACCCATGAGGGAAGCGACGGGGGTCATGTAGGGACTTACTCCTTCTGGCAGCGTTTCGGCTGTGCCGGTAATGCGTTCCTGCACGAACTGTCGAGCTCGGTAGATATCGGTGCCCCATTCGAATTCTACGAAAATAAGGGAAAGACCGATGTCATTGACCGAGCGAAGGCGGGTCACGCCAGTCACGCCCATGAGGGCATTTTCTAGTGGTACGGTGACGAGCGTCTCCACTTCCTCGGGGGCGAAGCCGGAAGCTTCGGTGAGGAGTGTAACGGTGGGTTTGGTCAGGTCTGGGAGTACATCGACGGGTAGTTCGAGTGTAGTTTTAGCTCCCCAAAGTAAGACGACCAAGGCTGCCGCTATGACGAGCGCTCTTTGCTTGAGTGAAAATCGTATAAGATGATTGAGCATGGCCGTTATGAATTAGAGTTGGAACGCTTTCTCCAAAGGAGTTGGGCAAGCACTACGCAAATCACAGTCGTGATTCCGGAATAGATCATCCAGAGCGGGTTTGATGATCCTGCATGGGATCCGCCTTCCTCGCCGTGATCGTGTCCATGGTCGCCTTCAGACTCTTGTTCGTTGGTCATCTCAGAGCCGTCTTCGTTATGCTCATGGCCATGGGCCGCATCCAGAGCGTCCTTTAGCGATACGCCGCTCCCTCCTCCAGCGAAGCCCAATGAATAGGAGCCTCGGGTGACGACTTCGTCACTTGGGAAGAGCCCGCCTACAATTTCGACGAACTGGTCGTTTTGCTCGCCTAGGCGAACGGGCGTGCGGATGAATGCGTTTGGCAAATCGAAATCTTTAACAAAAACGACTCTTTCCGCAGGAGTTCCTTGTATAGATTCCTTGGGTACTGAGAGAACGTTTTCGCGAGAACTGAGCACGATAGAGAACTCGGCTCGCATGCCAGGACTTAGCTTCAAGTCGGGATTATCGAGGACGAATATCCCTTCAACGGTGCCCGCTTGGCGGTCGGCATCGACTCCGAAGCGCTGGAGCGTAGCGTCGATCAGTTGGCCGCCCAGCGCAGGTATGCGGATGTGAGCCTGGGAGCCTATGCGAACGAGAGCGGCTTCCTGCTCGGGGATCTTCGCCACTGCCCACATGCGTGAGCGATCTGCAATGTCGAGGAGCTCGGCATCTGGTTCGACTGGCTGCCCGAGACGTACGTGGGAATCGATGACTTTTCCCTGTTGAGGCGCTTTTAGTTCGATGCTTGGAGGTGGGTCGCCTAATTGACGGCTTTCGATTCTAGCAAGTGTTTGTCCCGCGGATACGGTGTCGCCCACGAACGCGGTGAGCTCGATCACCCGACCGGGAATGCGACTGGACAGGACGGAGCGGTTCGAGGGAATGTCTTCGATTCTGCCGATTGCGAATACGGTAGTTTCGAATTCCATTTCTTCCGCCTCCGCAATTTGAATACCTAAGTTATGTATGCCGTTTTCGTCTAGGATCACCATGTTACTGGCGTCTTGGGCGAACAGGCAGTTGGCTCCGGTAAGGAGCGCGAGTATAGAAAGTTTCGATTTCATTTCGTAAGAGTGAATTTATTGATTGATTATGTTTCGGGCGGTGGCGGCTTCCCATTCGACCAGCGCTTGGCGGTAGTCGTGGACCATGGTCAAGTGCGCCGACTGGATTTTCACTCGCCGTTCCTGTGAGCGGAAGAGCTCATTGAGGCTTACCTGCCCAGCCCCATAGGCGGCGTTCAATTTTTCGAGGTTGTCCTCTACGAGTTGCGTAATGTTGGTTTCGTAGTGTCTCGCCTGTTCATAGAGGTTGAGAGCTTGCTGCCTCAATGACTCCGCACGGGTTCTCAGGTCGAGAGACGTCGCTTGGAGTGCAGCCTGCAGTTGCCCCTGTTTAGCAACGCTTTCCTTGAGCGCTGGTTCATAGCGATTACGGACCGGAAGCGGGATCGAGACGCTGACTCCGAAGAACCGATCCGTACCGATTCCGGTGGGTTCATCCACGGATCGTTCGTTTTCAAAACCGACTCCAAGGGTAACGTCCTCCCAGCGGCTGCGCATGGCCAGCCTGGTCTCTTTGTCGGCAATATCCAAGAGCAGCGTTCTAAGCTGGTATTCCGGATGGGAATTCAAATCCGCGAGGTTTGAGCGAGGCAAGTCTGGCTGCCCGTTCAAGTGTCTGAGCGATTCGGAAACATCTAGATCCTGATCGGGTTCGAAACCTGCGAGCCCGCGCAGGTCGGCAAGGCGGGCATTACGCTCGTTGCCCAGATTCTGTATTTCCTGTTCAATGACGTAGAGCTCGATCTTAACCTGGTTGGCGTCGAGTTCGGAAGCCTCTGCGGTCGCGATGCGAGATTCGACGAATTCGGCGAATTCCGTGTTTAGCTTCACTAACGAATGCCGCAAATCGAGTTGGGCGTCAGTGTGGGCGATGTCGTTCACCGCTAGTTCTAGGTCTCTTACGAGGACACGCTGGAAGTTTCGAATCTCCGCTCGGGCGAGCTCGATTTCGATTTCCGCGATCTCCTTTTGGAGGCCTATGCGCTTGGCTATGGGGAAGCGCTGCTCGAAGGCGATGCCAAAAGTGGATTCACCTTCGTTGTTGAACACCCAATCAGTCGAATAGTCGATGGACAGCTCCGGGTCGTCCCACTTGCCGGCTAATAAGCGGCGAGCTTGAGCTTGTTCTACCGTCTTTTGGGCAGCCTGCAGATACTTGTTCTGGCTGAGGGCGAGTTGAACGAGCTCTTCTTTCGAGAGCGCGTCACTGATTTTCGTTTCAGCGGTTACTGCTGAAGCTATGGATACGTGTAGTGCTAGTAATATGGTTAATCGAGAAAATCTGAACATAAAAAACTCCTGAATGGATTAGCTTATCCGCACTCTCAAGGAGTGTGGGAGATCGCTCGGCAGGAAGCTGCCAAGCGTAGCTAGACATTCAGGAGTATCAGACTCTCAGAACGGTCGATTCTATATGGACCGCGAACGTGTACTCAAAAATTGGAGGCGCTCTCGCGGGATGTGATCCCTCTATGAGGCGCGGTGTCGGCAGCTCCAGAGCGATTTGCTGGACGATGCACAAGAGAGCCGCAGGGCTTTTGACCAATGAGCGATCACTTCCCGAAGTAGCCCTGTCCATATCCGATTTGTTTTCGATTTCGGTATCGGTACAGGAGTTGCAGGACTGGGGATGGTCGTGCCCAAGTTCCAGCTCGGCTGCTGGGCTGTGGCAACTGTCTAGGTGGGACTCGGACTCGTGAGCCACCTTAGAAATCACATGCGAATCGCCAGTCTCGTGCTTGCAGAACAGCGTGCCGCCCGAAAACGCTGTCGCCGTGTTTACGACGATGGTCAGGAGGCAAAGTGCTGTAGCGGAGAACTTCATTCTTAACTAGTAGACGGCGAGACCTATCTTAATATTGCTTCAGTTATCAAGATTATTATCTTTTTCAAACATTTTAATTTCTTAACGCCAATGCTTTGCAAATAGTTGGTTACCGTACAGGGTTCCGCTCGATTTTGCCATCTCTCTCGACGATGGGAGAATCGCGATGGGGCCTTGGCTCCTTTCGATCTAGCTTTAGGAAGAAAAGTAGTGTTGACGGTGTAGGCTTTACCTCGAAACAGCTGAATACGTTAGCTTTGAGAGAAAAAGTGTTTCTACAAATCCGTAGGTAAAGATCGTCCGCAGCAATCTCCTTGCTGAATAGGCGGGCAAGGCGTGTCTCCGTAAGAACAATACACGCAGCAGTCTCCTTTCTTGGGCTTGAGGAGCGATTCGCAGCTCGGGCATTTCCAGAAGAACTGACAGCGGTCGGTCGGCATTGTGTCGGTCTGGCTGTGGCCGCAATGCGGACATGTGATTCTCGAATCGGGTTTGACGCTCTGGCTATTGGACATGATTTTCGTTGGGAGGAATTTGCTTTGCAGGAAATCCGGTTGCTTCAATGGTTTCTAGGATCTCTGTTTCCGTAATCTGACGCGAATCGTAGGCGATTTGAGCGAGCTTGGATTCGTAAGTGATGCGGGCATTTTCGATGCCTTCTAGTTCGACGAGTGTGCTTTGAATGCCGACCGCGCAGGACGCGCAATCCATGCTCGGAATCGATACGGTGAGACGGGTCGCCCCATCAGCTTCCTCGATTGAATCCGCATTTCGCATTTCGGGGATTCTTTCCGAAATGTAGGGATATGCCAGAAGGCCAACGGCCAGCAGTGTCCCGATACTTAGCATGGCTATTTGCCCTTTGTCTCGTTTGGGGTGGACCTCGCATGCCTCATTTAGATAGGGTTTCTTGCGAAGCGCTTGTCGCCACGCGAAGGCTAAAGCGATGATTGCGAGCCCTCCCATCCAGGGGCGAATGCTCTCGAAGAATGCTCCCGCCGCGAAGCTTCCGAAACCCAAGGCGATGAAGACGGCCGGTCCGATACAGCAAAGCGACCCAAGGAACGCCGCCCCCAGTCCTCCTGTCAGCAGCCAGTTTCTCTGCTTCGATTCTCCCTCCTCAATCATCGTCTGCGTTATAAACCTTGCAGTAAGGTATAAGGTAAAGGCGTTTGTGGTTTCAGAAGTTGCGTCGAAGGCTTAAAACGATGCCTTTTTCTAGAGACATGGCGTTTGTGTGGCGAGTGTGAGAAACTGGGAATTTGTAGGCGGTTTCGAGTATCCAAGATCTTGTTATGTACTGGACGCCGATCGCCGATGCGATATCTTCGCCCCCGTTTCTTATGTCGAGATTGCCTTGAGTTACGGCTTTTTCGCTCCACAAGGCATTGAGTTCGACTACTCCGTAAAGGAATCCTTTCCAATCATCGTCGACCAGCGTATGGGGAAGCATTCGTTTTTGGAGGGATAGGTCGAGTCGCGTTTCATTTCCTGCTTTAAATTGCTCGTGCGTCCCTTGGATTTTGCGTGTTGTCGAGAGATCGACTTGCCAGCCGAATTCCTGATGGGTGAAAACAAACCCGAGGAAGGTGTCCCAGGCTCCTGATCCCAACTGAGAGGGACGTGGCAACAGCCCGTTGGCATCTGAGATATCATTTTTGCCGGTCGGGACTTCGATACCTCCAAACGTCGCTAACCGGGAGGTGGCGCCGCGCCGGTCGTGTTGCCAAAGGGTTTGGCGTGCGAACAGCCTTGTATCGCCAAGTCCGTTTGTCCCGAGTACGCGACCTGCGCTTGAGTAGCGTTTTTCGAGAATCGGTATTGCCGCGTAGAAGGCGAGGTCGCTATCTATTCCATAGGCTGCTATGAATGAAATATTGGATACATCTAGCCTTGATTCCGAATCATTCTCCATGGTCGAATCGCTGCTTATCAAACGTATGACGTAGTCTTCCTTTGCTACTGGCAGAGCCGTATTGAAGGTAATGGGTGCCGCTGTCGCTTGGGCTGCCAATAGGAAAGATGCGATGATCGTTTTGGGCGTCATGGCATTGAATCAGTGGCTGGTTGGCATTATAACAGAATCGGCTATTCCTAGATTGAATCGAGGTCCCTCGTCAAAGTTCGTGTAGGCGGCTATTTTTACGAATTTCGATGTATTCACATTTTTGAGTAATGAGCTTTCGTTCCTTAGAGGGATCGTAAGGTTTTGACCATTGAACGATACCGAGAGATGCAGCGTTCCTTTCTCACCTGCCAATTTTCCGACCGCCTCGATGCTGAGTTTCGAAGGCGTGAAGCCTGCCTCTCCGACCGCGTGCCATAGGGCTCGAAAATCCGGCAGGGATTTCTTGTCGAAGCCTATTTCAGCGACACCTTTTTGGAGGTGAATCGAGATGCTCGTGACATGCTCGACCTTCTCCAGTCGCATCCCCAGACCCTTCGTGCAGAAGGGACAAGCAAGTCCATCGACCGTTAATTCGATCCGCTCGATTCCTTGAGTGATGGTGAAATCGGCTTGGGCGAGGCTACTGGCGGCGATGAGTGAAAAGATGAAGATGAGAGATAAGGTTTTCTTCATGATCTGTTGGGCGTTAGTCTAGGTTTGCGAATTCGGTCGCGAAGCGGTTTTCGCATTGCGGTTTCAAATAATTCACTACGTGCAGGCTTCCTTTAGCTCGTCCAAATCGACCGAGTCAGCTGTGGAGCAGCTAAGCAACTTGCCGTCGATGGCGACAGCGGGCAGACTCGAGATACCAAGCGTTTTCGCCCGTTCAGCCCCAATCGTTTTTTGGGTATCGACGATTACCGTTTCGCAGCCATCGCAACAGGCCGCGGATTCGATCTTAGATATGGTGTCTCGGCAAATGGCGCAGCCGGCAGTGAATATTTCAACTTTTCGTTTCAATGGCATGGTTTTCTCTTTCTTTCAGTTTCTATTTTCCGATTGGGAATCGGGGCTAGTCTGCGTTTTCGAGACGGTCGAGAATGGCGCAGCAGCCCGAAGGTTCCTTGCGCTCGCAGGATTCCACGAGCGCCTCGAGCTCGTTCTTGAGCTTGCCGAGTTCTTCGATTTTTCCGTCTATGAGATCGATTTTGGCAATGGTTTGAGCTCTAGCGCTTGGGCAAGGGTTCTCCTCGATCTCGAAGAGTTCGAGGAACGAAGCGATCTCCGCTAGAGAGAAGCCAAGCTCCTTTGCGGAACGAATGATACGGACTCGCTTTGCGGCTTCTTTGCCGTAGCGGCGATAGTTGGAGCTGTCACGGAAGGCGGGCAGCAAAAGTCCTTTCTTTTCGTAAAATCGAAGCGTTTCGATGTTGACACCCACATGTTCGGCTAAAGTTGACCGGGTAAATGTAGCCTGAGATTGCTCGATCATGAACGCAGTCTACACCCTGTAGTTAGGTACAGGGTCAAGCCTCATCATGAAGTTTTACGAAAGAAACGTAGGCTTCATTATAAACCTTGCAGTAAGGTATAAGGTAAAGTTGTTTTCTCAAACGAGATGACAATTGGCGAACTAGCGAAGATTGCTGGGCTCAATACCCAAACCCTACGGTTCTACGAACGGGAGGGCATATTGCCAGAAGCGAGGCGTCGATACGACTCAGGCTATCGCGAGTATGACGAGGACGCTCTTGAGCGTCTCCGTTTCATCAAACACGCTCAAGGCTGCGGTCTGAAGCTCGCCGATATCAAGATCCTTCTCGACTGGGAAAACCTGCCTGACGAAGCCTGTCCTGATGTCCAGGAACTTCTCAAGAAACGTATTGGTGAATTGGATGCGAAGATTCGGGAGATGCGGAGTTTTACGAAATCGCTCAAGCGGTTGCTTGATGCTTGCGAATCCAGCTGCGATTCTAGGTGTGCGGTTCTTGATGAGTTTTATGCACGCAGCAATCACTGAAAGCGTTGGGCTCATTGAAAACAACCGAGTTAGAAAGGTCGAAGACCATTGGATGAGAGATAGAACATTTGAGATCGGAAAATATATCGTGCTTGATACTAATGTCCGTTTAGATCGTTGTACTTTGTGCCTCCGAACAGCTTGAATTTGAAGTTCAGATACCAATCGAGAAAGGCTTTTCTTTTCCAAATCATGCTGCAGATTAAAGCTATCGGCGCTGTTGCTCCAACTAAAGAAACCCAGCCTAGCAGTTCTTTCCATTCCTTATCTCCTTGGAAATGCTTTATGCTTAAAAATACAAGCCATCCGATTGCTGCAATAATTATCCCAGTGTGTACGAACTTAGCTTCCCGGGCCACTCTAGTGGCCCCAGTTTCTATGAATTTTTCCAGGTTGGCGTTCTTCTTCAGTGTTGCGGCACCTGTCTTCGCATTGAGATGAACGATCGCGTAATGCGTTATGAATGCCCTGAATGGAGATAGAATACTTCGATTATTTTCGCGGTGAATCGACAGGTATGATTGTTGTAGGTCTTCACGAGGTTGCGATCTCCCGGCTATTGCGCGTGCGCAGATACTCAGTGGATTCAGTATCAATTTGTTGGATATGGAAGATCTCAGTTCGCTGGCGGTCAAGTCACTTTCGTCTTGTTTAAGTCGGTAGCTTGAAATCCTCTCAAGGCCCTTT
>JAUHWE010000477.1 GCA_030424825.1 Verrucomicrobiia bacterium | reverse complement strand
CTGATCGTGAGGCTCGCTCCATCGACGGAATTCGGGCGTAGTCGATCCGTATGCGGTTTTACACCGCGATCCTATTGGGCGAAGTTTTCCGTAGGGCCTGCGCTCGCGCCGTGACACGTCGTGCGAATTAGATCTTGTCCCACTTACAACGCCGCCTAGCGCAAACGCTAAGTGAAGGCGAAAAGGTAGGGTGAGAGCGTCCCCCGCTCCGTCCAAACCATCCCGCTGCTTGGAGTGGATTGCATGTGCCGCGAGAAAGAGTGAACCTATGTTCCCTGGTTTGCGACCTATGGGGTAACGAAGGATGAAGCGCGACGCAAAACAAGTACTGACTGAACTTCTGGTCTTAAAGGCCCAGGGAGGGGATGAACGCGCATTTTCTGACCTCTACGAATTGTGGGCCCCAGATGTTTTGCGATTGGCACGATTTTCTCTCAAGGAGAGCGCTTCTGCGAAGGAAGTTTCTCAGGATGCGTGGATCGCGATCGCGAAAGGCATTTCTCGCTTGGACGATCCGGCGAGGTTTCCGGCATGGGCGTTTCGAATACTAAATCGGCGGATCGTCGATTGGGTGCGTAGGTGTCAAAGGGAGCGGATGCGGCGTGACGCGATTGAAGCTGAAGAAGAAATAGTTGTAGGAAACCAGTCTTTTCAGAACGAACGAGCGGCAAGTCTAGCCGAAGCAATCGAGCGACTCGATACAGATTCGAGAAAGCTGATACATTTGTTCTACGAGACGGGTTTGCCTGTTCTAGAGATCGCTGTGGTTCTGGATATACCCGAGGGAACGGTGAAGTCACGACTCTATAAAACACGTGAAAAATTGAAACAGTACATTGAAAGGAAATAAATGAACGATATAGACAGCAAAATCAGAGAGTCCTTGAAAGACTCTCGCGAATACGATGAACTCTTCGAAGATCGCAATATTATGATCGAGGCCATGACTCCCTTTCGCGGCCATCGAAAATGGATTAATGCGCTAGGCTTGTGCTATGGGGTATTTGGGTTGGTGCTCGCCGTTTGGGCGGGATTCAAGTTTTTCCATGCCGACGTAGTTAGGGATCAGATACTATGGGGAGGGCTTGGCTTTCTGGGTATCCTGTTTACTTCCTTTCTCAAGGTTTGGTTTTGGATGGAGATGCATACGAATCGCATTCTAAGAGAGGTAAAGCGAGTCGAATTACTGATTCTAAAAGATAAGGAATAGGGAGCCCTGCACTGAAAACCACTTCCACACGAAAGGGAGGGCGAGAGCGTCCCGCTCCGCCGCAATGGCAAAAAAAAAATCTTGGCCTCGGCGGTAGGCGAGGCTTCCACCGTCTTAGCTTCACCGAAGGAGTGAGCTCCTTGCCCTGCCTCTTGCCAGCTGCGCTCAATCGCTTGCGCTGTGCCGCGTTTGCTAAATTGCTGCTCTGCTGATGCGGCGTAGCGCGAGCGCTACGCCCTGTATGTTAACTCTAAACCAACTTCGTTTTACCGGGTACTGCGACTGGGGCGAGGGTATAGTCTCCAAACTTCCACTCCTTCGGGGTCAGGTCGAGCTTCGATGCGTTCATGGCCCAGTCCCAGCTGATGTTGCGGCCCGTGTAAGCCGCCATGCGACCGAGGATTGCGGTCATGGTGCTTTGAGCGATGCGCTTGCCTTCGTTAATCGTGTTTCCTGAGCGGATAGCGTCTAGCGTATCTTTATATTCCTGCACGGCAGGATTGGGGCTCGGGCCATCGTACTTAAAAGGCTTTTCCCCTTCGATTGTCACCTTGGCAAAACTGAGAAAGAGGCGACCTTTAGTGCCGTCTATGCGAATGTCGTTTCTTGAACTAATTCCGTCGATTTGCGAACCGAGATGGGTAACGCGAGCTCCATTCGCGTATTCGTATTCTACGGACATGTGATCCCAAACGTTGGGGTAAATCGAATCGGTGCGATTTTGGCGTCCACCGGTACCGATGGCTTTGATGGGATGCGAGCCCATTACCCAGTCAACGAGATCAAGGTTGTGCACGTGTTGCTCTACAATAAAATCTCCGGATCCCCAGGTAGTGAAAAGCCAGCGACGCAGTTGCCACTCCATGTCTGACCAGTCGGTGGAACGAATCGCTTCACTTTGACGCCAATTGGACAAGGCACCGCCGATGCGAGTCGATTGTCCGGATAGAATGTCACCCATGGCACCCTCACGGATCTGCTCGATTCCTGCCATGATATGTCTGGCTCGTCGCATTTGCGTACCGGCCACCACCGTCAATCCCTTTGATTCGGCGAGTTCGGAAGTCTTAATGATGTCTCGAACCCCGACGGGATCCACAGCGACCGGCTTCTCGATGAAGACGTGTTTACCCGCATCAACCGCTGCCTTGAAATGGAGGGGGCGAAAAACGGGTGGAGTGGTTAGGATGATGAGATCCACGTCGCAAGCGATGACATTCTTATAGGCATCGAATCCTGAAAACATGGTATCAGGGGTTACCTTGAAGATGTCGTTGAAGGGGAGATTGCGTTTCGCCATGTTTGTGCGGATCCGCTCTTTGGCGTCGTCGAGGTGATCGGGGAACAGGTCCCCCATTGCCACGAGTTCAATGTTCGAATCGGCTTCTGCGCAGTCGATGATGCCGGCGCCGCACCCGCGGCCTCCGAGCCCAATCAGGCCGATCTTGATTTTGTCATTGGAGCCTGCGGCGTGGAGATTCTGGGCTCCGACGAGAAGGGAAGCGACGCTGGCGGCGCTAGTAGTTTGGATGAATTTGCGTCTTGATATGGGGTCTTTGCTCATGGGAAATCCTTGTTTTTAGATAGATTTAAGCGACGAATCGCGGACTAAGAATTGTTTATTAACTATACGCCTACCAAATTGGAATAAACTTCGCAATTATAGTCTCTATTTTTGCAATTTCGATGAAACGATGGGGAGGCTGCCTCACTCCTATGCTGAAGCTATTACGGCACAAGCTGTGTGTCCAAACGTTCTAGGGGCAAATTAGAAATTTTGGCTAGTTCCGATCGTCGCGTTCGGCGTTTCGCAGCTCGTGCTCCAGCTTTTGGAAGCGCTCCTTTACATCGGGCTCCTCCAGAAGCTCACGACGCATGGCGGGGTCGAGAATGAACTGCTGCGCGATAACGTCGGCGAAGGCGACCGGGCTTTGAGCCACTTGCTCCAGCGCGCTTTTTATCTGATCTGAGACCGTTTCCGGGAAGTTTCTCAAGGCCAGGTACACGGCATTTCTCAGGTTTGCCACTACCGATTTTATTTCTGATTCGGGAATTGGGATGGATGGAGTTGGCTGGATCTCCGCGAACGGGTACTCCTTCTCGAACAGCCATTTGGTAAAGTCGACTCGAAGGACCCCATGGAGAATCAAATTGGAACGTCCATCGGTTTGTTCTCGAGAGGCTCTGATCAGGCCTACCGTTCCAATTGGTGCCGTACAGTCATTCGGGTTGTCGGTCTCTTCCGAAGTGAGGGTCCCGACGCAAATCATGCAGTGGGATTGAAGCGCATCGTCTAGCATTTCCCGGTACCGTGGTTCAAAAATGTGCAATGGTAGCACGCCTTGCGGAAATAGTGTCGCGTGGGGAAGGAGAATGGCCCCGCAGCGTTCAGGTATTTGGAGTGAATTTGTAATGGTGAAGCGCGATTCTAAGGATTCAAATATTGTACAGATTAGCGTAGGAGCGGTTCTAAACCGCGATTGCGACGATCTCGTCGCGTCGCGGAATCATTCCGGTGAAGCGCTAACTATTATACGTCGCAGAGTTTTGCGGCGTGACGGAGTGCTGCAAGGGGATCGTCCCATGTTGGGATGAATTCCTGGGCGACATATCCGGTGTATCCAGTTTTCAGTATTTCCTCCAAAATGGGCGGATAGTTGATCTCTTGCGTGTCGTCTAGTTCCCCTCGTCCTGGATTTCCGGCGGTGTGGTAGTGAGCGATGTAGGGGTGGTAGTTGCGGATGCGCCGTATGACGTCGCCGTTCATCACGGATACATGGTAGATGTCGAAGAGCAGTTTGAAGTTTTCCGATCCGACTCGCTTGATTAGATCGACGCAGAAGTCGACGTCATCCCCGAAATATCCCGGGTGGCCTTTCATCGGATGCGTGTCGTCCCGGGAATTGAGGTGCTCAAGAACTAGGGTGATGCCTTGTTTTTCGGCATGCGGGAGCACTTCCTTCCACGTGTCGATACAGCGTTGGGCCGCTTCTTCCTCGTCCATGCCGTCGAACCGCATTCCCGTGAAGGTGATCACATTCTGGCAGCCGACTTTTTTGGCTAAGTCGATTCCTTCGGTAAGCCCCTTGACGACGAGGTCGTGGTATTCGGGGTTGCAGGGCCCTTTGGCGAACCCGTGATTTCCGGAGACCAATGACACTTCCAAGCCCATTTCCCTAATGGCGGGGTAGTGGTCAGCAGAAATGCCCTCCATGGCGACGAGGCCAATTTCCTTGC
>JAUHWE010000476.1 GCA_030424825.1 Verrucomicrobiia bacterium | reverse complement strand
CGGACAGAATCAACCGATGGCGCGCTTTCAAGGGTGGGGCTTTTCGGGATCTTGGCGCCACTGATAGGCATTCTTGTTCTAGCGGCGGTGAATGCGCTCTGGCTCGGAGTGCTGGTGGGTTGTGGCGTTCTAGGTGGATGGATTTGCTTTGCGTTTTCAAAGGCAAAGGTGAACGGCCATTTGATTGTGGGGAAGACGATCGGGCCACTCCTCGCGGGTATTTGCCTCGTTGACTGGGCAATTCTCAGTAGTATGCGTCAATTTTCTTTAATGTCCGGAGGAACTCTGATGGCTTTTTTCCTGATCGCCATTATCGCACAACGACGTATCCCTGCGACCTGATTTTTGTTAAAATGTCCGAATTTCCACATATAGAGTATCCCATTCACATCCCTTACAATCTACGCGTGTACTTTACCCAAAAGGCATTCGATGTGGGGAATCCCCTTTTTCGTGATCTTGCCTGTTCGAAAGAAAGCGGAAATCGTCGCAAGGCGTTGTTTTATGTGGACGAAGCGGTAAGCCAATCCAAGCCAGAGCTGGCCGATGAGATCGCGAGTTACTTCGATCACTACAGTGAGGAGCTTAGACTCATGGGGGTGAACGTCCTTCCGGGAGGGGAGTCTCTGAAGAATGATGACAAGTGCCTGGATCGAATCTATGCGGATATCGAGCGGAGCAAAATTTGTCGCCACAGCTACATTGTTGCGATTGGGGGAGGGGCTTTGTTGGATACCGTGGGATTTGCCGCAGCGACCGCTCATCGGGGAATCCGCCATTTTCGTTTTCCGACGACGACCTTGGGTCAGGCCGATGCGGGAGTCGGGGTCAAGAACGGCATCAATTTTAACCGAAAAAAGAACTTCGTGGGAGCATTTGCGCCACCCTTTGCCGTGGTGAATGACTTCTCGTTTTTGGATACGCTCCCCGATGTGCATCTCCGCAATGGCTACATCGAGGCGATCAAAGTGGCTCTCATTCGTGACGCGACCTTTTTCGACTGGATCGAGGAGAATGCGGAAGCGCTCAATGCCTTCGACCGAAAGGCGATGGAGGAATTGATCCACCGATGCGCCGAGCACCATGTAGCGCATATTGCCACCTCGGGCGACCCGTTTGAAATGGGCTCGGTGCGGCCCTTGGACTTCGGGCACTGGGCAGCGCACAAACTCGAACAGCTTTCCGGTTTCGCGTTGAGTCACGGCGAGGCGGTGGCGATCGGGATCGCGATTGATACGCTCTATTCCGAAGAGATGGGCTATTTGAATGCCAGCAGCGCGGAGAGGATATTGGCCTTACTGAAGAAGCTCAATTTCGAGATCTACTCGGATCATTTGGAGCGGAGGAATGGAAGCCGTTTTCCGTACGTGCTCGAAGGACTGGAGGAATTTCGGGAGCACCTGGGCGGGTTGCTGACGATTACGCTGCTGAAGCGAGTGGGTTCCCGTTTCGAGGTGCATGAGATGGATACGGATGTGGTTCTCCGTGCAATGGGGCGATTGAAGAAGCTAAGCTAAAAGCGATGCGGAGAACAGCGGTCCTAAATATTGTTGGTCTCACGGCTTCTCTGATCGGCGACCGCACCCCGCGGATCAAGGCCTTTTCAGATCGCTACTCGATCGCGAAGGTAAAGCCGGCTTTCCCGGCGGTGACCTGCACGGCGCAGTCGAATTATCTGACTGGCAAATCACCCTCGTTTCATGGGGCCGTCGGAAATGGTTGGTACAATCGGGAGTATAGCGAGGTTCATTTCTGGAAGCAGTCCAATCCTATCGTGAAGGGGCCGAAAATTTGGGACGAACTCAAAGGAATCGATCCTAATTTCACCTGCGCGAAAATATTCTGGTGGTACAATATGTATTCGTCGGTTGACTACTCGATAACCCCTCGACCCATGTATCCGGCGGATGGCCGCAAGTTTTTTGATGTCTATACGCATCCCATGGATATGCGGACCGAGATGAAGAAAGAGTTAGGGGCCTTTCCGTTTCATACCTTTTGGGGTCCGCGTGCGGGGATCGATTGTTCGCGTTGGATTGCGGAGTCGGCCAAGTGGGTAGAACGAAAACACGAGCCCACCCTCAATCTCGTCTACCTTCCGCATCTAGACTATAATCTGCAGCGTCTGGGCCCGTCCCATCCAGATATCGGCGAGGATCTCAGACTCATCGATGAAGTGGTAGGAGATCTGATCACGTTTTTCGAAGAACGGTCCATTCAGGTGATTCTGCTTTCGGAATACGGAATCAGCGATGTCGATCAACCCGTTCATCTCAACCGGGTATTCCGGGAGAAGGGGTGGATCACCATCAAAGACGAATTAGGACTAGAGCAGCTTGATTGCGGAGCCAGCAAAGCCTTTGCGGTAGCGGATCATCAAGTGGCCCACGTTTATGTGAATGATGAGAGCATCCAAGATCAGGTGAGAGCGGTATTGGAATCGACCGAAGGGGTTGAGTCGGTGTTGGACGAAAGTGGAAAGCGCGAAGCAGGGATTGACCACGAGCGGGCGGGGGATTTCGTCGTCGTTTCCGGTCCCCGGAGTTGGTTTACCTATTATTACTGGCTGGATGACGCGGTCGCTCCTGACTTTGCTCGGTGCGTCGATATTCATCGAAAGATCGGATACGACCCCGTTGAGCTTTTTGTTGATCCCAAATTGAAGGTACCCGCCCTCAAAGTAGCGGCGTTCCTGTTGAAAAAGAAACTCGGGTTTCGTGGACTACTGGATGTCATCCCGCTCGATGCGTCGCTCGTGAAGGGTTCTCACGGACGCATTCCGGAGGACGAAGGCGAGTGGCCGGTCTATATTGCGCCTCAAGGAGCGGAACGGGTTTCGGAATCGACGGATGTTTATGTCGCACTTCGGAATGCCATTACAACCCTATGAAATTACGATTAATAATCTGTCTTCTCTCCTTGGGTTTTGCCACGCTGTATGTCGATGCACGCCCTGCGCTTGACCGGCCCAATGTGGTGCTGATTTTTCTGGACGACTGCGGTTATGGGGACTTTTCGCATACGGGAAACCCCAGCATCCACACGCCGAACATTTCGCGTCTGGTGGCGGAGGGGCTAAACTTTCCCCAATTCTATACGGCGTCGCCCGCTTGTTCTGCGTCGCGGTACGCCTTGCTCACCGGTCGGAGTCCCGCTCGCTCTGGATTCAATTGGGTCTTGCCGCCCAATTCCGACAAGTATATCCATCCCAAAGAGTTAACCCTTGCCGAAGGATTGAAGACGAGGGGGTATGCCACTGCGATGTTCGGGAAATGGCACCTCGGGAATCCTAACGAGGCCAATGGCTTTTCGTCTGACACGCTTCCTTTGGCCCATGGCTTTGATTCCTGGATTGGCTCGAACGTGTCCAATGACTATAATCCAGGAGCGGATTTGATTCAAAGCAAGGCAAGCGGGAATTCTCCAATTCCTGGATACGAAATGATAGAAGAAGACTACGCTCCCAATGCTGAGCTGCAAGGGACGCTGACTTCCCGCTATACGGATGAAGCGCTAGCGTTTTTCGAGGAGAAGCGAAAAGAGCCGTTCTTTGCCTATATTGCTTATGGTATGCCGCATTTGCCGGTTCACGCTTCGGCGGAAGCGTCCGGGAAGTCGAAACGGGGTTTGTATGGCGATGTGATCGAGGAGATCGACGCCAATGTGGGACGGATTCGATCGGCATTGGAGAGGCTTAGAATCGCAAAGAACACTCTCGTGGTTTTCACCTCGGACAACGGACCGTGGATCCGATTCCAGGATACCGCTGAACATGACCGGTATGGCGAAGCCCGATTGAATATCGGTTCGGCATTGCCGTTTCGGGATGGGAAAGGGTCGACTTGGGAAGGGGGCGTACGTGTGCCTGGCGTCTTCTGGTGGCCAGGGACGATTCAGCCGGCGACAGTGGTGAGAGAGCCCGCTTCGACTTTCGACGTGTTGCCAACCGTTTTCAAATTGGCAGGGGTGGATCGCCCCTCGGACCGAACTTATGACGGGCGCGATATTCGGGCCTATTTTAACGCGGAGAGGTATCCAAAAGATGTGGACGAATTTAGTTTTGCTTACACAGGGGCATCGAAGAACGGCGTCTACGGAATCCGTCAGGGACCTTGGAAGCTCCATGTCAGGCTCCACTCTCAAACCAAGGACAACTACGGTTTTAGCGCTAGCAGGGAGGCACCGCTGCTGTTTCACGTCGAGCACGACCCTTCTGAACGCTACGACCGCGCGAAGGAGCATCCAGATCGGGTCCGCCACCTGCTCGAAGAAATCGATCGCTTTGAGAAGCGGATCATGGAGGAAGGGAATTTCTGGCGAACGCCCCCGCCCGTAGGCCTCGCCCAAAATCAATGATGTTCTCGTTTGAGGTCGCATTCAAGTGGCTCCGTGTGCGGACCCAGGGGTTTGCGGAAAAACGGTGAATGCTCGCTTTTCCAATCCTAGCTGGCT
>JAUHWE010000475.1 GCA_030424825.1 Verrucomicrobiia bacterium | reverse complement strand
GGGCCACCTTGGCAACCCACGTGGGAAACGGTGTACCTGCGGAGTTGGATCGGCATGACAATATCATGCAACGCCTTTTGGCTCGGGATGAATTAATCGCCTGTTTCATTCCAGACGGAATTCACCTGCCTCCCTTTGTCTTGAAGAATTTTTACCGGGCAAAGCCAAAAGGAAAATCGTTTTTCACGACCGATTGTATGGCCGCTGCGGGAGCCCCTCTAGGGACCTATCGCATCGGTCCTCATCAAGTAGAAGTTGGTTCGGATGGTATTGTTCACCTGCCCCGGGATCAGCGTTTTGCCGGATCTTCTCTGACCTTGGATCGGGGAGTTGAAAATGTATCGAAATGGTTGGATATCGAAATGCGGGAAGCGATCGCAATGTGTTCGACCTTGCCAGCTGCCCACTTTGGAATCGAGTTGTGATCATATTGTTTGAATCCAGCGAAAGTTAGCGGGAGATCGCATGCAAACTTTGGGGAGGTGTAGAGTCGCTGCGATTACTTCTTCTTGCCTCGTGACTTTTCTTTCAGAGCAATAAGCTCTATTTCGAAAATGAGAACGGCATGACCGGGGATGGCCCCGTTTCCTTTTGATCCGTACGCGAGATTGCTAGGGATGTAGAATCGGTATTTGTCTCCTGGGGACATGAGTTTTATTCCTTCTGTCCAGCCGGCAATGACATCCCAAAGACGAATGTCGATCGTCTGGCCACGCATAAGCGAACTGTCAAAAACAGTGCCATCCGTAAGCGTACCGTGGTAGTGGATCTCAATGACGTCCCTTGATCGTGGAGTTTGACTAGAGCTTCCCTTTTCCAGTACTTCATACTGAAGCCCACTTCGGGTCGTGATAACGCCTTCTCGAGCTTTGTTTTTTTCCAGAAACGCTTTTTCCTCTGCTCGTGCTTGGCGAGTTTCGGATTTCGAAATAGCTTCTAAACTCGGAAAACCGGTTGTTATCAAGCAGGAGGCGAGAATAGAAAAGCTGAAGAATCGTCTCATTAAAGTTTCTCTGGGGAGTTGTTCCGGAGGGTGTAAGGATCTCGTGAAAAGAAGCAAGACTCAGCTGTAATCGAGGTTTATTCGACAATCCGCACTTGGCACAGGTTCGAACTCTAATCTATGTAGTGGGTCGATGACCGCTTTTCTCAAAGGCCCTATTGGCGTCACCCTTGTGTTTGCATTCATGGGTCTGGGCAACGTGTACGGAGGTTTCTACGATGAAGTGAAACTCCGCGCTATGCAGGGGGACCCAGAGGCCCAGGACATCCTGAGTTACATGTATGAGACGGGGAAAGGGGTTCCTCGGGATTTGAATCAAGCGCGAAGGTGGGCAAGCCTTGCCGAAAGGGGAGGAATTGGAGTCGCGAGGGCGAGTCCTCAAAGGCCTCGAACGGGAATCTCGGACTACAGCGTCCGGGCCAGTCCTCGTCGGCCTATTGTGAATACAGTATCCTACCAACAACGTCCTCGGTTGGTCCCACGTCGACCTGCTAATACGACTTCGCAGTCAGCAGTGCGAGCCCTTCCGCGTCGTCCTGCTCCGGGTGCGGGGCTTGAACTTGCACGAGCGGGTTTACGTGGCTCCAAAATCGAAAGGATAGACCGAGGCATTCGCGCCTACCAAAGAGGCAGGAAGTGGCATCAGCGAGTAGCGAGGGGAGGGAAGATTCTCGTAAGTCCCGTTACGTTCACGTTCAAGCAATCGAAACGAGCCGTTTCGAAAGTGGCTCGAAAGGCGGCTTTCGCGGGTTTGCTTCCCTATTGAAGTTTCCGGATTCTGGAATCTAGCTTGTCAGCTCTACACGGGCGTCGCTTGACATCATTGAAGCGACTGGCGCGGAGCTGTAGTAGGAGCCCTGCACGGGATTGACGCTTTCTGCGACAACGGCGTGGGCGACAGGAATGTACGCATTGTCGCAAAACATGCCCCGCGAAGGGTCAAGTCCCCGCCAACCCGTACCGGGGAGGAAAATTTCCACCCACGCGTGCATGTCGCCAGGAATGGTTCCATTGTTGGCGGGGTCGTAGAGGTAGCCGCTGACGAAACGGGCCGCCAGACCAAGGAAGCGAGCGCACTCGATGAGTAAAACCGCATAGTCCCGACAGGTTCCCGTTCCGAGCTTAATTGTCGTAAGCGCGGATTGGATACCCGGTTCGTCCCGGCGTATGTAGACGATTTTCTGGTTGATTGTCTGATTCAGTGCGAAGAGCCAGGAAATCGTATCGGCTAATCCCGTAGAGAAATGTTTAGCGAGCCAGCGCTTTATTTCCTCCTGAGCGTTGGCCTCGGGTTGGTTCCGGTAGATACTGAGATTAAATTGATGCAATGGCTCGTACTCGAAAGGGTAGCTGCGGGCATAGTCTCGCAAGAGAAAGTCGAAGGGAGTGGCGTCGCTGGTTTCAACGATGCAGCGGGAAACGATGGAGAGGGTATCGGTGTTTTGGGAAAACTGAGCGCTTGCGGGCAGGTTGTCAAAATCGTCACGCATCCAGTCGATTCGGGCCGCGGGATCGATTTCAAACGAAAATTCGCCCACTCTCATGAGGGGATTCTCCCTCGGTCTCAAATAGAGTAGGTGAGGATGGACCTGAACCGGAAAGTCGTACTTGTAAACGGTTGTGTGCGTGATCTTTAATTTCATGGTTGGTCCCTATTCGTGGCAAAACGGGAGCAATGTCCCTTGCGGTAATGCAAGGAGTAGCGGAGAATGTCCGCACAAGCGAGCTCTTGTTGCAGAAGTGTCGTTACTAGGCTTTCCCGTCCCGGCTTTTTGAAAATTGGGGCTTCCGTGTCCAATGTCGATTTGACAGGTGGTATCTAGGCTAGATAATCGTAAACCAATCCCAATTTTATTATGAAGAAAAAAGACCCTAAAACTTCTAATTCCATGTCCCGTCGCCATTTCGGGAAGTTGTCCGCCACCGCAATTGCAGGAAGCGCTTTCAGCTTTCACATTCTACCAAGTCACGCTCGGGGAAATCTGACTAAGCCTACGGTGGTAGGAATTGGAACCGGGGGAAAGGGAAGGGTCGATATCACTCATTGCGATGAAGCTGGATTTCACGTGGTCGGGCTCGTCGACACCGCAGATGCGAAAAGGATGTCCTCAACAGAAAAGGACGTGAAACGACTGAAGTCCGTTATTGAAACACGTGAACAATATCCCGATGCCGCCTTTTTCACTGACTATCGAGAGATGTATGAAAAACTTGGCGACAAAGTAGATGCCGTGATCGTTTCTACGCCGGATCACCATCACTTTCACGCCTCCGCCATGGGGATGGAGCGGGGCAAGCACGTCTATTGTCAGAAGCCGCTTACGCACGGCATTTGGGAAGCTCGCATACTTACTAAGCTGGCGAAAAAGCACGGGGTGAAAACTCAAATGGGGAATCAGGCCCATGCCAACGATCATATGCGTCGCTGTGTGGAGCTCATACGGGCGGGAGTCATTGGTCCCGTGAGGGAAGCGCACACCTGGACCAATCGGCCGATTTGGCCTCAAGGGTTTGCCAAGCCACCGGCGAAGGAAAGCGTGCCTTCTTGGCTAGACTGGGAACAATGGATCGGTCCTGCACCGGAAGTGGGCTACAATGCGAATATCGCGCCTTTCGCGTGGCGCGGTTGGTGGGACTACGGCACGGGGGCGCTGGGAGACATGGCCTGCCATATCATGGACATGGCCTATTGGGCGGTTGACCCAGGAGCGCCCAGTACGGTCAAAGCCGAGCAGCAGGGAGCGACGAAGGTTTCTCCGCCGATTAACTCGAAAGTGCTATGGGAATTCCCCGCAAACCAGCACACTTCGAAAAAGGGATTTAAATACTTTTGGTACGATGGCTACCTCGACGCTGAATTCGATCGGGACACCTGGACACTGATCAAGCACAGTGAAGAGTTTAACCATCCAAATACAAAAATACTCGATGGATTGCCGTTCCAGCAGTTTGGCAGCGTTGTCATTGGGGAAGAGGGCAAGTTGATTTTCAACCGGCAGCATGGTAATTGGTTCCTCCATTCTCGTGCGGGAATCGATGGATTTGAATGGCCAGACAAGACGATTGCCCGTGCCAAGGATCAGGATCCCTACAAGGAATGGTATGACGCGATTACGGGAAAAATCGACCAAGCCGAATCGCATTTCGGGCAGTCGGGACCTTTCGCGGAAACCGTTCTTCTCGGTGTGATTGCCCAGCAGAATCCGGATACGGAACTCGAATGGGATGCTAAGAAAATGGAGTTCGTCGGCCGACCCGATTTAAAGAAGCTTGTCCAGCGCGAATACCGCAAAGGCTGGAAGTATAAGGTCTAGAAAATTTTCGCAACGGAGTTTTAGGCAATTGCTAGACGGCATTTGCCTAAATCTCCAAGCGAGTTTTTAGCAGTTCGAAAAGCTTAGAACGTGTCCAATAAATTGAATGTTTTGTAGGGGCGTCGCTTGCGGCGACCGC
>JAUHWE010000006.1 GCA_030424825.1 Verrucomicrobiia bacterium | reverse complement strand
TCGATCAAATCATTGGACTCTTGGATCGTCCAACCGTCCGGCCATGCGAGCTGAAAGCCTCCGTGCAGTATGCTGAATTCCACCCTTAGCACGTTATGTCCTCCCGATAGATCCCATGCTAGATTGGCACTCCGCGTTACCACGATTTGCCGTGCTAATTCCCGCTGTAGTGGATCTAGAAACAAGGTCCCGTTCCCTCCGCTTAGTCGAACTTCGGTCAATTGCTTGGGACCGAGCAAAGGACCGATATCCACTACTGGGTTTCCGCGGAGATCGAGTTGCCGCAATTTATTTAATCCTTTAAGAGGAGTTAGATCGACGATTTCATTTCCCCTAAAATTTAGCTCGTTCAAGTTAAAGGCATGGTTCAAGCCGCTCAAGTCGGAGATGTTAGCGTTGGGAGCCGACAATCTCGTCAATTGAAGCAAGTCGCCAATGGTCAATTCACCCTCTGATTTGGACAGCTCATTTCTGATAGCTGCTTCCAAACCAGCATCAATGACGCCTGCGGTATCCAGTCTTTGAGGTTCGAAATCGGTTGAAAAATTTCTTTCCAATTCCTTGGCAAAGTCGGCTTGTAGACTCCCATCCTTCAAGTCGATATAATTGTAGTCAATATCCAGTCTCTTGAAGTCCTCTGAGTCTTCGAACAAGGCGGGAAATTTTCCTTCTTGGAAGAACAGTTCTAAGTCCGTGATTCTATTTTCGGCAACATTTAATAGACGCAAGCGCTTCAGGTCGGCCAAGGGGCTCAAATCTTCAACTTCATTGCCGCTCAAATTTAGGTCGAACAAGTTTTCCAGTTCAGAAATCGGAGTCACATCGCTAATCTCATTGTCCGAAAGCTGTAGCTCTTCCAGGTGGGGTAACCCATCTACGATCTGGACCAGCTCGCTGTTAGTAATTGCGCTTCTGGGGAGGCCTAAAGAGGTTAATTGAGTCATCTCCAATATCCGATCAAGACTACCGAAGCTGGATCTTCGGGTTGTGAGTTCTCGCAGTGATTCCTTGTTTACGATCGTTTCGATATCGCTTTCGCTAAGCGGGACACCGGCAACGCTAAATGTTTCCAAATTGGGCAAGTTACTGATGATACTGACATTGCTTACAGGATTGTCATAAACCCTCAGGTTTGTTAGCGAGGTCAGACTGGCGAGTGGCGATAAATCTGTAATGGCGTTGTCCGACAAATACAGATTGTCCAACTTTGACAAGGTTGATAGCGGGCCGAGGTCAGAGATTGCGTTGTCGTAAATGTATAGCTGGGTCAAGTTTGACAGACCTGAAAGGGGAGTGATGTCACTAATGTAGTTGCGATATAGGTACAGGGTTTCGAGGTTGGACAAAGACGAAAGAGGGGAAAGATCCTGAATTTGATTATCGTAAAGGTAAAGTCGCGTCAAAGTCGTCAGTCCTGACAACGGTTCTAGTTCGCTTATCTCATTTCCGTACAGATAGAGTGTTTCCAGGTTGTACAGTCCAGATAGTGGTTGGAGGTCACTGATTTTGTTTCGATACGCGTACAGTCTTTCGAGATTGGTCAGGTTCGACAACCCGCTTAGATCCGTTATCTGGTTATCGAATAGGTAGAGGACATCCAGTTTTACCGCGCCTGCCAGTGAATCGACATTACTGATTTCATTCTGGTCCAAAAATAATGTTTCGAGATTCGTTAGGCCAGTTAATGGACTGATGTCCCGAATGGCGTTATCCGAGAGAAAAAGCCGTGAAAGGGCAGTCTTTCCTGCAAGGGCGCTTATCTCTTCGATCTGATTGAAGCCGGCAAAAAGCGTTTCGAGACCGGTCGCTCCAATAATCGGAGAAATATCGCTAATTGAATTTTCGGTAAGATACAGTGACTCCAGTTGGCTCATCCCTTCGAGGGCTGCCAGGGAGGTAATCTCGTTTTCACTCAGAAATAGAGTCTGGAGTTGGGTCATACCCGCGAGGGGACTAATGTCAGATATTCGATTTTCATCAAGGAACAGGCTTTCCAAGTTGACCAATCCACTCAATGGGGTCAGGTTACTCACTTGAGTATTGGTTAAGCTGAGCGAGGTCAGATGTACGAGTTCTGAAAGTGGACTGAGGTTCCCGACCGGAATATCGCTCAGATGCAAAACCTCTAATCCAGGAAATCCGGATACCAATGATATATCCGTTACCTCCGACTCGGAAAGCAGCAAATCAGTCAATCCAGACAGCCCAGATAGAGGCGTTAAAACACGAACGTTCGTTTCACGCAAATCCAGGATTCTCATCTGAGGAAAATTTGCGACTACCGAAAGGTCGCTAACTTCCGTTTCCCAAAGAGTTAGAACTTCGAGTTTGGTCAGCCCTGAAAGGGCCTCCAGCTCCACCACCTTTGTTCGATCCAGTCCAATAGCAATCAGTTCGGTCAGACCGGAAATCGGGGACAAGTTCGAGACCATAGTACCTCTGAGATCGAGTATTTCCAATTTTACCGCATGCTCTAATCCGGTGAGGTTGACGATGTTTGGGTCGCTCACGAATAGTCGTATCAATTGTCCAAGGTCGCCAACCGTCAATTCACGGTCGAATTCGCCCAGCGCTTTTCGAACTTCTCCTTCGAGTGCGCTATCGACGATACCTGCGGGATCCGTTAATTCGGCCGCCAAGCCTAGAGGCGCTTGAATATTAACGAGTATCGCGAAGGCGAAGAAACTGATTCCAAACAGAAAAGTTCTCATGCGTTTGAAACGGCTCAGGATGAGCAGCTCTCCAAGGGCAGTTGGGCTAATTATGAAAGTAGAGGTGGACGGCGAGATTCAATGTCGCTCCAAATAGTATCTTCCTAGAAGGGATCGCCGTAAAGGACCTTTTGCGGGAAAATGACACCTGGTTGGAACCGGCTGTCTTGAGGGAGCTGCGTGGAGTTGGCTAACCGAACGAACCTATTGCCAATAAGAGTGATGAGCGTCGAATTCAGCGTATAGATTCTGAGTATCTGTTATTAAGATGGGTACTGGTTAGGTCGCCCCCCCCCCAATACTCGACCGCTCAGAAAGTATCCATGAAATCCCCCTGCGATATTGAAAGTCAGAGTTAGGCGAACTTGAAAGGTTGAAGGGTGAGGCAAGAAACTTGAGCGACTAGAGGGATGCCTTTTTTCGTGACGGTTCAGCCATCCGAATTTGCCCGCTCAACCCTGACCAGAATTTTTTCAATGAGATTTCGGGCGGTGCTCAGGTGGGTTGAGTCGTAGTAAACTTCACCGCTTTGTTGACTACTGCTGCCGCCGTGGCCCACGAATTCCATGAGGTAGTACTTTTGCGGGCTCTCGGGATCGATGTAGGCGCTGTAGAAGACGGAGGGCTGTCCGATGCCGGGAAGGGTGTAGCCATCCTCCGTTTCCGCCTGTTCTGAGTGGTAGTAGTCGTTGGGATCGTTGGGGACGTTCGCTTCCACGCTGATGTAGAAGCCATTGGGATCGTCATGAAGATTGTTGGCGATGGAGAAGCTGTGTTCAGGAGTAGCGCCCGAGTAGGCGTCGATGTCGCCATCGGGCTCGATGCCTGAAGCCAAGGTGAACTGGTGTCTCCAGATAGGCAGGATGTCGACGCGCCGCCGTTCGTTGCCCGCCCACTCGAAGGATTCGGAAAACGCGCTTTCTTCGGATACGAAAAAGGTCTCGATCAGGGCTCCCACCGAGGATTCTGCCCAGATGGCGATTTGCGGTCGTGCTCCGGTAAACGGTGTTGGGAATTCAGCTACGGGATCGTAGGCCGGTCCCCATTCGATCTCGACGTAGACCGATGCCTCCTGGTTGGTCAGTCGCTTAAGCTGGGTGAATTTCTCAAGGGGTCGAATCGCGGTGCCGGATTCCGGACGGAAGATGGACGCCCGGTTTCTCGCTTCGTAGCCAAGGGCTATCAAATGGGGAACGGGCCACCAGTTGAGCAGGCAAGCGGCCAGGAGGTAGGCGCAGGTTATAAGGGGGAGCGCGACGAGTCGTTGGGCGCTGGGCTTTTCGCCAGTGGCAGCTTTAGCGCCTTTCAGTCTGCGGGAAAAATAATTCAGGCGAGATGAGAGATGGAGGCCGACCAATAGCAGAACGAAAGCTCCGAAAAGGATGTGGATCCGCGTGGTTGCCAAACTGAAGGGCTCGAAGAAACGCAGCAGTGCGCTCGCGATCAGAATGATGAATGCGAACAGAAGGGCGAAATTGACGTAGTGCTTCATTTGGGAACGCCCTCTATTCCTGCGAGCGTACCGCTTGAGTCAATACGCATTGAGCGCGAGTCAGAGAAACGGTTTAGGAAATGGCCGAGGGTTCCGGGAGGGTTTCGCCGGCTCGGTCGATGAGCGGAGGCAATTCGCCCTCGTGTCCGCAAAGGCGACGCAGCTCAGAGACATGCTTCTTGCCAACCTGTCTGGGATCGATGCCGTATTTCTTGCAAAGGCCAGCGGCGTATCCCGTGGCGACTCCCATTTGGCCACACGTATTCATGACCCGCGGACCACCCAGCCCGATGTGCGTGCAGCTGAAGCAACGTCCCGCCATCTGAAGATTGGGAACGTCTTTGGCGTACAAGGACCGGTAGGGGATATAATAGTAGGTATTCTTGATCCTCTGGAAAATCGCTTCGGAAAGGAAGTCCACCGGGCGGCCCAGAAGCTTCTCCTGGTAATGCACGTCAATCTTCCGCTTTTCGATGACTACCGCATCGGGGAACTCGATGGAGTCTCGGGCATCGATGCCCGAGTAGATATGGTCGCCCATAATGCGTCTGGATTCACGCTTGCCCACTAGGAAAGAAATCCAATCCAGTTCCAGGTTGGCGTGCTGGCGGCGCTTAATGGCGTTGCTGTAGGAACCGTAGATCGCTCGGAACATATGGTCGCGAATGGTTTCCGCATCATGAATCTGGTGCAGGTCGTTGTGGGAATACTCCCACTGCCATTCACCCGCGGTCGCTACGTGGTTTTTCGCCACTGGCTTGGCCCAGGGAACTTCAGGAAAGCGGACACGCTTTTCGGTTGCTCGAGTGTACCACATGACGCTGGAGCCCATGACGCGGTTGTCGGGCTTTTCTGGAGACCAGAGTTCCCCATGCTCCTCCCACTCTTCGCCGAATTCATGTTTCGATTCACGTCCATAACGGTATTCGCAGCCCGACATGTATCCGAGCCAACCGTCGCCGGTACTGTCGAGGAATTGCGTTCCGGTGAACCGTTTGAGCGTGCCGTTGGCGGTTTCCATGGCCTGCACGGCGTGGATACGGTCGCCTTTCATTTCCACCGAATTCATGGTGTGGCTCAGGTAGTAGTCGACGTTCTCGAGCGCCATCATGTTGCCCATGCGGTGCTTGTCGGCCTCAAGAGCCTGCGGGTCCGAATTCGGATAGTGAGGCGTATCGATGAGATCTAAAATCTTGTTTGCCCGTCCGTGAATGCCTTCGGTGTGAACACGGATTTCTCCGCTGGCGTTGCCACCCAATACGGGCCGGTTGTGGATCATGGCGACCTTGACACCCATCGAGTTTGCGGCGATGGCAGCCGCACAGCCGGAAATACCGCCCCCAACGATGATCAAGTCGTAGTGGCCCTGGTCTACTGCTTTTGAAGGGAGCCCTACTTTTTCACGCCTCCACGCGGCTAGGGATTCCTTGTCAATGGGCGGTGCGTCGTTGGCGTCTAGGCTAAAATAGACCGCGGAGCAGCGACCCTCGAATCCGGTCAGGTCTTCCAGAGCTATAGTGGTGGAAAGCTGCCCTGCGGCCACATCGACGGTGCCGCCCGATTGCCATGTCCAGTCAGGCTTTGTGCCAAAGGTCTCTTTCAGCGCCTGCTCTCCCAAGCGTATTTTGAACTGTCCGGGTGCGTCCCATTCGCCGGGGCACCAGTCTTTGGTCAATACCCATACATGATAGCGCCCCGCTTCGGGGAATCGGATTTCGGCCTGAGCGTTCTCAACCGGTTTACCCAGCCCGTGGGCAATCAAGTAGCTAAACCCGAGGTGACTTTCGAACTGGTTGTCCAGCATCCATCCACCGATTTTGGAAAAGTGGGCCGTCTCGACGAGGACGGACTTGCGGTCTCCTGATTTAGCGGTCTTGCCAAAGAGCGGGTGCGTCGCTATCAATGATAGGGAAGCGAGGCTGAATTGCCTGATAAAATCTCTACGTGGTATGCTCATGATATCTTTCTCGTTAGACGTGAAATTGGGTATCGTCTGAAGGTTGATCTTTTAATATTTTCCGAAGGTAGACAACAGGATTCGACCGCTTTGTGGGTCAATCGTTGACCTAAATGCGTAATGAAGTGGGAGGGATGAACGCCTAATTTGATTTATCTGAAGGAGCGCCTGACGAGTTGGAAATGCGGAAGAGCATTGAAAATTTGTATCGTCGAAAATACTTTAAAAGCTATACGGAATTAGATTTCCTTAATCCCCTTAACTATGTACTTTCGTTTGACTAATCGAATCGCACTCGTCCTTTCTTGTTTAATAGCGAGCGTATCGCTTTTGAAGGCTCAGTCCCCAAATATTGTTCTCGTTTTGACCGACGATCAAGGATGGGGCGCGACCTCTGTCCTGATGGATGCGGAGGTTCCTGAATCTAGAAGCGACTTCATCAAAACGCCGCATCTGGAAACGCTGGCAAGTCGGGGGGTGGTTTTTTCACAGGCCTATGCCCCGCACCCGAATTGCTCGCCGTCTCGCTATTCGATTTTGACGGGGAAGAGCCCGGCATTGTTGCAAATGTCAGATATAGTGGATCGTCACGATGGACCTTTTTATGAGAGTAACCGGATCACTCCTCCGCCACATGTGAATGATATTGCGGACGAGGAGATCACAATCGCTGAGTGGATAAAGCAGCATAGGTCCGAATACGCTACGGCCCATTTTGGAAAGTGGCATATCAATGGGGGAGGTCCGGAGCAGCACGGATTCGACACCAGTTCGGGCGCAACTTCAAATCGGGAAGGTAAACGCGACGATCCGGATCCAAAGCGCATTTTTTCCATTACCAAAAGTGGCAATGATTGGATGGAAAAGCAGGTGGATGCAGGAAAGCCGTTTTACCTGCAGCTTTCTCACTACGCTACGCATTTAGCCGTCTTCTCAAAGAAATCGACTTTGGACGAAACGCAGGCTCGAACGCCGGGAAGACGCCATAGCCAAGCGGACCACGCGGCTATGAGCCAGGATTTGGATACAGGACTTGGGATGACATTGGCGAAGATCAAAGAACTGGGAATCGAAGACAATACCTACGTTATCTACATCGCCGACAATGGAAGCTACCCCATTTCGAACCCCGGGAATACCAATGGCCCTGTCCATGGTTGGAAAGCGACATTGTGGGAAGGGGGTATCCGCGTGCCCTTGATTATCGCGGGTCCGGGAATTAATCATAGTCGTAGTCGTGAAATGGCAGTGGGTTACGATCTATTCCCTACAATCACGGATTGGCTGGGCATAAGGTCTTTGCCCAAAGGCTTGGAGGGTGGCAGTTTGGCAAAAATTCTCTCGGGAGACGCCCGTGCGAAAGTAAACCGGGCCCATCCGTTTCTCGTTTTCCACTTTCCGCACTACCAGTTGCAGAAAGGGGGGCAACCCTCCACGACCTTGCATCAAGGAGACTATAAACTGATCAAGTTTTGGGAGACGGGAGATTACCACCTCTACAATCTGAAAAAGGATCTCTCGGAGACCAAAAACCTGGCGAAAATAGATACCAACCGAACCGTGCGTATGAGCCAAATGCTGGAAGAGTACCTTGCCTCTATCAATGCGGGTATCCCTTCCGTAAATACGCAATTCGACCCCAGCTTAGATTCAGGAAAAAATTGGTCGGATATTAAGGCCCGTCTCATAGAAGAGCCGTATTTTATCGTGCCGTAGGCAAGGTAGCGGGCGATCTCCGAGCGCCCAAAACCATTCGATCCAATATGGGCGCTCGGAGATCGCCCGCTACCTTGTGATGTTCGAAACTGATTCGAAATCAAAGTCCACAAGGGCTTCAGCGGAGAGGGTGCCTAGCTGGCGGCGCAACTCGCGTACATCGCCCGTTCCATCGGGATGTATCCGGTTTGTCATGAAAATTACAATGGTCTGCGAGAACGGGTCGATCCAAACACTCGGTCCCGCGAATCCCGTGTGACCGAAACCGCCGATAGGAAAAACGGTGCCCCGCTGTCCTGAGTAAGTCGAATCGATGTCCCAGCCAAGTCCTCGAAGCGTCTCTACTCCGTCGGGCGATTGTACTGAAGTCATCAATTCAATGGTTTCTGGCTGCAAAAGGCGGAAGCCATCTAGTTCTCCTTTATTGAGGATCATACGGGCGAACTTAGCTAAATCGGGCGCGGTCGTGAATATTCCCGCATGCCCGTGAACGCCGCCCGTCTTTCGGCAGATGGGGTTGTTGGCGATTCCTCGAAGCATTTTTCCGTCCACCCATTTCGTGGGGGCGATCCGTTCAATCAATTTCTGCGACGGGAGGTATCCCGTGTCACTCATCCCTAATGGTTCAAAGATTTCGGTACGGGTGAAGTCCTCCAGAGGAACACCGGATACCTGTTCGATCATCTCGCCCAAGAGAATGTAGTTGATGTCGCTATAAATAAACTGGGTTCCCGGTTCGTGTTGTACTTTCTCGGCCTTTGCCAGGCCAATCGCCGTTTCGTAACCGGTCCACTCCTCCTGCGCTCCGTCGACCTCGATCGTGAGATCAATGCCTGGGCGTAGGCCCGAAGTATGGGTCAAAAGGTGACGCACGGTGATCGTTTCTTTTCCACTGTTGGCAAAGTCTTCGAGATAGTCCTGTACGAGAGCATCTAGTTCTATCTGTCCGCGTTCCATTAGCAGCATGATCGCGGGTGCGGTTGCCATCACTTTGGTCAAAGACGCGGAATCGTAAAGGGTGTCGACGGTGGCGAAAGCGATTTGCGGCTCGAGAGCTGCATAGCCGTAGGCCTTAGTGTAAACCTCTCCTTGGTGCTCAAGCCAAAAGACTCCACCGGGAGTCTTTCCCTGCCGGATCGTCTTTTCAATAGCCGCGTCGATTTTCTTCAATTTGCTGATGCGAAAGGTGCCTAGAGTCTGGGGTCCACAGGAAACGAGGAAGGGCAATAGGCATAGGAAAAGAACTGAAGCAGACTTTTGTATTGAGCCCAGTGCGACAGGTGATCGTGGGAGGCGGCGGCCTGAAAATCGTTTCATAGCAAGAATCTAGGATAGGTTGTAGAAAGCGTAAATGCTTAAGAAGACGAAATTTGGCGTTTGAGGTAGGGGCGTCGCTGGCGGCGACCGAATAGGATAGGGTCTGTTGCTTCTGCGGCCGCCGCCAGCGACGCCTCTACTGTAGAATCTAGAGCACCCTCGATTTTCAGCTCTATTCTTAGGCATTGCCAAGCAAGGTGATTAAGCTGATAGTTTGAGCGTCCTCTGAATTTCTCCCCTTTAAAATGAGTCCTCACTCCAGATCCCCGCAAAGCGAAATTATCGGTCAAACGTACCCGACGCGTATTCACAAGCTCGTATTTGTGATGGCATCAGTGACTTCACTGATGCTCTACTTGCATCGATATACCTGGGCGGTCATCCGACCTGAACTCGCACGTGAGTATGGATATACGAATACAGAGCTGGAACAGATTTTTACGTTCTTCAATATTACATACGCCCTTGGTCAAATACCGGGAGGGGTCATATGTGACTACTTTGGGGCGAGGGTCTTTTTGAGTTCCCTTATTGGAGGATGGTCACTGAGCTTGATTCTTTTTGCGGTAGGCGGATCGTTCGCCACCTTTTGTATCGCCCGACTGATTTTTGGCGCTACGCAAGCGGGAGCCTACCCGAGCTTAAATAGTGTATCCCGAAACTGGTTTCCCCCTGCCAACCGGACGACCATGCAAGGATTTGTGGCGAGTTTCGCGGGTCGAGCGGGAGGCGCCTTGGCGCCAATCATCATGGCGACTGTCCTCATGAGCTACTTCGGTTTCCACTGGAAAGCAGCGCTCATGATAATGGCTGGGGCTGGAATTGTGTTGGCGGTCGCTTTCTTCGCGCTCTACCGAAACAATCCAGAGGAAGACCAACGCGTTAGCGAAGCGGAACGAGAGCTTTTTAGAGCCGAGAATCTTGCCCAAAAGTCTCAATCGAAAGTACTGAGTTTTAAGCAGGCTTTGAAGCACCGTACGCTACAGATAATGGTTTTCGCCCAAATGTCGAATGCGGGAGCGGATATCATTTATACTTCTGTATTGGGTAGCTTTTTCCTGTCGAAAGGAATCTCAATTGCCGAGATGGGAATCTATGCGAGTTTTCCGCTTTTTGGAGGTGCATTAGGTGGATTGGCAGGTGGTTACCTGAACGACTTTTTCATTCGGCTCACGGGAAGCAAAAAGCGGGCGAGACGGATCATGGGTGCTTCAGGAAAAATCATTGCTACGATTTGCCTATTCTTTGCGATTTCTCAGACCAGTGTGCTTGCGCTGGCAATTGGACTTTTCATCGTGAAATTTTTTAGCGACTGGTCGCAGCCAACGGTTTGGGGAACATGTACGGATATTGGAGGCCGCCACTCGGGAACCGTATTCAGCATTGTGAACATGTCGGGAAATATTGGCGCGGTTCTTGTGCCCGTATTGCTCTTGGGGCCACTGCTGGACGGTTTTGCCACTGCGCAGATAGTTAATGGTGTTTCAGAAGTTGTGACTAATTATTATCCAATGTTTGTAGTGGTAGCCGTCATGTATCTGATTACGGCGGTCTGTTGGATGACCGTTGATCCCTCTAGGCCAATTGATCCGGGCCAAGAGGCTTGAAGGAGTAGCGAAAGGTGGGGCAACGTTTTCCGAGTGGGCCGCGTTGGTTTTGATCCAACTACGCGGCACAGCGCAAGCGCTGGCCCTACGATTAGGGTTGTCGGAACAAATTCAAGCCCGGAGGTCGTTGCCCTGCCGTTGGGTTTTCTACCATTCCGCGACGGATCCGTCTTCGTGCCGCCAGTCGCGTTCGTTGGAGTTGAATCCTTCTTTGTTGGCCTCGATTACTGCGTCTTCGTCCACTTCGATGCCGAGCCCAGGAAGCCTAGGCACGCTTAGGTAGCCTTCAGCGATGTCAAACACGTCCTTGTTTTTGACATAGTCCAGCAGGTCTCCCGAATCGTTGTACTGCATTTTCAAGGACATTTCCTGAATGACGAAATTGGGAGTACACGCGTCGAGCTGCAGGGAACTAGCGAGAGCAATCGGTCCCAGTGGGCAGTGCGGCGCGACGCCGATGTCGTAAGCTTCAGCCATGGCGGCGATTTTGCGGCTCTCCCAGATTCCACCCGCGTGAGACAAGTCTGGCTGAATGATGTCCACGGTTCCCTGGGAGATGATTTCCTTGTATCCCCAGCGACCATATAGACGTTCGCCGGTTGCGAGAGGGATGCGGGTGTGTCGGGCGAGCTCGGGGAGAAAATCCAGGTGTTCCGGAAGAACGGGTTCTTCGTAGAAAAGGGGACGATATGGCTCCATCTCTTTAACGAGGTATTTGGCCATGGATTTGTGGACCCGTCCGTGAAAATCGATGCCGATACCCACGTCCGGGCCGACAACATCACGTACACTTGCCAAACGGGCGACCGCCGCGTCGATCTCCACGTAGCTGCCGATGCGTTCGCAGGCTCCGGTGGCGTTCATTTTGACATTGCGGAAGCCTTGCTCAAGACGCCCCTTGGCATCTTGATCTGATTGGTTAGGATCGTCTCCGCCTACCCAGGCATAGGCTTTGATTCTATCGCGAACCGCTCCGCCGAGAATTTTGTAAACGGGCAACCCGAGTGATTTACCTCGAATGTCCCAAAGCGCTTGTTCAATGCCTGAAATCGCGCTCATCAGGACGGGCCCTCCTCGATAGAATGAGCCGCGGTACATCATTTGGAAGTGGTGCTCGATCAGTCGCGGGTCTTGACCGATTAAATAGTTTTCGAGCTCTTTAACCGCAGCGATGGTGGTGTCGGGTCGGCATTCAACGATTGGCTCTCCCCATCCCGTGATGCCTTCGTCCGTTTCGATTTTGAGAAAAACCCAGCGGGGCTTTACTTTGTAGAGTGTTAGCGCGGTGATTTTCATTTGGAGGAAAGGCTCGTTTCTGGATTGGAAGCGAATAGTAAAAGGTTTCGATTGGAAAGTAATAATTTTGGACGTGAGTTGTACCTGTACTACCATTACAGACCAGTCGGCGATTAAGTTCTAGGATTGGCGTTTTTATGTGGACCCCTTCAACAGGCAGGTTCTTCATTCTATTTCTTTGGCTGAAACAATGAGCATCAAATTCAATAACACCTACGCGCGATTGCCTGAACGTTTTTTTGCCAAGCAAAATCCCGCTCGCGTCCCAGAGGCAACGTTGATTCGGCTGAACCGTTCACTCGCTGAGCGCTTGTCGATTGACGTGGATTGGTTGGAGTCCAAGGACGGGATCGGGATGCTTGCAGGCAATCTTGTTCCGGAGGGAGCGGAACCGATTGCTCAAGCCTATGCCGGGCACCAATTCGGCGGGTTTGTACCTCAGTTGGGTGATGGTCGTGCGGTCTTGATGGGTGAAATCATCGATGCTCGCGGGAGTCGGTACGATCTGCAGCTTAAAGGATCGGGGCGAACGCCTTTTTCGAGAGGGGGTGACGGCAAGTCCGCGCTGGGTCCGGTGCTTCGTGAGTACATCGTGAGTGAAGCGATGGCCGTGCTGGGAGTTCCCACTACGCGAGCGCTTGCTGCCGTTTCTACGGGCGAAAGCGTTTATCGCCCGGAGGGTTCGATACCCGGAGGCGTCTTCACGAGGGTGGCCTCCAGTCATATTCGGGTGGGTACGTTTCAGTATTTTTACGCTCGTAATGATATTGACGGGGTACGCGCACTTGCCGACTACGTCATCGCACGGCATTATCCTGAAGCCGCCGCGACTTCGAATCCCTACGCTGCACTGATTGCGTCTGTGGCTGATTCCCAGGCCGATCTTATCGCTCAGTGGATGTCTCTTGGGTTTATTCATGGAGTCATGAATACAGATAATATGGCGGTTTCGGGTGAGACGATCGACTATGGCCCGTGTGCGTTTATGGATGCGTTTCATCCGCAATGTGTTTTCAGTTCGATCGACAAAGGAGCGCGTTATGCTTGGGGGAATCAGCCGGATATCGGATACTGGAATCTGGCTCGATTCACAGAAACATTGCTGCCCTTGTTGTCGGAGGATACGGACAAGGCCACCAAAATGGGGGAAGCCGCGCTTTCGGGATATCCCGATCGCTTCAGCAGCCAGTACATTGCGCGTTTTCGTGCGAAACTGGGGCTTCCTCCGGAGTCACCGATATCGGTTGTCCAAGGGTGTCTCGATCTGTTGTCGGCCCAGAAGATCGATTTCACCCTCTTTTTCCGGCATCTGACTCTTGTGGCGAGTGGAGAGCGATCTGAAGTGATTAGCACTCTAATTGCCGAAAGCGAATCCTTTGAAAAATGGTTCTCCCAATGGCGTGACGAAGCGGATACAGATAGTCTTCTAGTACGGATGCAAGCGGCCAATCCTATTCTCATTCCTAGGAACCATCGAATTGAACAGGCCGTTCAAGCTGCGTATCATGGCGACTATGCCCCGTTCCATTTGCTTGTCGATGCACTAGCGGCTCCCTATGAAGAGCGGAGCGAATTCGCCGCATTTGAATCGCCTCCGAAGCCGGAGGAGATCGTTCATGAAACGTTCTGCGGCACCTGATTTCGTTTTCTGCGTAAAAAGGAAGGGATTCTAGACGTTCAAACGCCTTAAGGCAATCTTTCCACCTCAACATAGTACGCGCCTCGTGAACGGCCTTCATTATCGAAAAACCAGGTCTTCAATTTCGAGGTTCCGGCGGGCAGGTTGACGATCAGCTCTACCATTTCCGCGTTCGCTGGAACCTTGGCTTCCTTTTCGATTCCAGCGATTTGGATTTTAGCCCGCGTTGCCTTGAGTTTCGCCGCGACGACCGGATGCCACGATTTCTCGGGAGGCCTGAGATGATCGGCGTGTTCATTGATGGCTAAACCGCTTTCTTTGGGCCAGCGTCGAAGCCGAAATGCATAGCGACCCGATTGGGTGACGTTGACTCGCCACCATCCATTTTGTAAAGGTCCATCAACTACATGTTGATGTGCCCAGGGCATATCCCTTTGTTCTCCGCTCTCATTGTTCCAGTAGTAGGTAGTTAAAAGAGTTGGATTCTCTACCTTCGAGCCCAGCAGCAAGGCACAATCTCGGTTGTGATTCTCAGAAACGTCCTCCCACCAGTGGTGGTAGGCATTGGTTAGGTTGAGAACGATCTCTGGATGGTGTTCCGCGATATCATGCTCCTGGGCGGGGTCCGCAATAATATCATAAAGCTCGACCTCATTGACGAGTCGCCAGCGTTCTGTCATGACGGCAGTGCGAGACCATTTCGTGGGGATACCATTGGTTAGCTGCAATTCGCGAATCATCGTTCGCTCCCGCCAATCTGCTTCTAGATTTTTAAGAAGGGGCACTAAGCTTCGACCATCCAGTTTCACATTCTTGGGATTATCAATGCCACACAGCTCAGTTAAAGTAGGAAGTAGATCGTAATGCGCGGTAAGTGTATCCACGTCGCGACCACCGCCAATACCGCCACCTGGCCACCGAATGAAACAGGGAACTCGATGGCCGCCGTCATAGGGAGAACCCTTTTTCCCGCGCATTCCGGCATTGAATCCGACCGGCCCGCTTTTGGGGTACATCATCCCGCGGGAGGTGCCGTTGTCAGTCATGAAAATCAGGATAGTATTGTCCCGAATTCCTAGGTCTGCGAGGGCTTGGTCAAGTCGTCCCACCGCCTCATCAATGGCGGCGATCATACCGTAAAAATTGGCTTCCGGCACTACGTCAGGCCGGTTTCGATACGGTGCCGCAAATTCTTCTGGAACTTGGAAAGGACTATGAGGCGCATTCAATGGGAGATACACGAATTTGGGTAGTCCGGATTTGTCGGACAAGAATTTGATAGCGGCATCGACCCAGACATCCGTGCAATAGCCGGATTGCTTTTCCCAAATTCCGTTGTGTAGGTAGTAATCGTCGAAGTAATCGTTTAACCACCAATCGGGCGTGTGACCCACGACCCCACCTCCGTGAGTAAGCACCTCGTCAAACCCTTGGTCCTGCGGTCGGTAGGGGAAATTGTCGCCCCCGTGCCACTTTCCGAAGAGCGCGGATTGGTATCCTCCCTTTTTGAATACCTCCCCAAGCGTGACTTCGTCGGGGTGAAGCAGGGACCGTCCCATGACGACATGCCATAGTCCCGTACGTTGAGCGGATCGGCCCGTGAGCAATGCGGCTCGAGTAGGAGCGCAGCCCGAATTTACATGGAAATCAGTGAATCGGACGCTCTCGCTGTGGAGTCGATCTATATTTGGTGTCTTGAGGATCGTGTTTCCGTGGCAAGCGAGGTCGCCATAGCCTTGGTCGTCAGTCATTATTAGGACGACGTGGGGTTTGTCTTGCCCGAAAGCGATTCCCACGAGGAAAAGGAACGCAGCGAGAAGGGTAGCAATGGGTGGGATCAGATTCATTCGAGAGTGTAGGATTAGTCGAAAGGTATAATTCGTTTGAGGCAAGGCGTATGGTATTCCGGATATTTGGCAATTCGCTGCATTACTCTTGTGAGTGGAAGGATTCAACCCTTTTGCATGCAAGGCTTCAAGCTAGCAGAGATAGGGCAAATGACGCTACACATTCTGTCTGGCTTACTGTGTCGATTGTCTCAGGTGTCTGGAATGGATCAGTTGAGATTGTGTTCGCTGTACAAACAATGCGTCAAATGCATGATTGATTGAAATGAATCGATTTCCCTTTGCTGTTGTCGTTGCGCTATTGTGTGTGTCTCACGGGTCAGATTGCGTCTCGCAAAGTTTAGATGCCAATACGAAGCCCAATGTCGTTTTCATCATTGTCGACGATTTGAATGACATGCCGCTTCAGCCGGATGGGAAGCCTCTGGTTCCGACGCCGAACATCGATCGGTTGAAAGCGCAGGGGGTCACCTTTACCAATGCCCACACCAACGACCCGCTTTGCGCCCCATCGCGGGCGAGCATGCACTTCGGGCTTTATCCCCAAACGACAAGTTTGTATTGGTTTGAGGATTGGAGGGAAAATGGGATCCTAAAGGAAAGTGTATCGTTGATCGAAAATCTATCGGATGGCGGATACTCTATCTATGGAACAGGCAAGATCTACCATGGGGATCAAACGGGCCTGTTTGAAAATTATGGCTATGGAGGGAATATTGGTCCCTGGCCTTGGGATGGGCGAAAAGAAACTAAGCGTGGCTTTCTTCCGCACCCGCAGCAACTGTACTTCTATGAGGGGGTGGATGCGGATATGGACTATAAATGGGAGCATGTGTTCGGCCCGATCTCTGCGATTCCAGATTGGCCAGCGAATGAAGCGAATGGAATCCCTGGATACAAGGGCTGGGTTTCGAGCGGGAAGCCGTGGAGGTATGAGAGCGATCAAGATCGGGATCCGATGCCAGATGAGCTGGGAACCGCTTGGACGAGTTCGGTTTTTAGCCAAAAGCACGAGAAGCCCTTCGCTCTTTTTCATGGAATTTCCAAGACGCATACGCCATTGTACGCGCCTCAGGAATACTTTGACCGCTTTCCTTTGGAATCGATTGTCCTGCCTACGGTGGACCCCAATGATCTGAATGATGTTTCGCCGGCTTTGGGAAATGAGACCTTGTATGGGTTTCGGCGTTACAAAATGCTTTTTCGACATGAGGACAAAGAGCTGTTTCGCAAATGGCTACAGGCCTATATGGCCTGTGTCGCTTTCGTTGATGACCAGGTGGGAGACATTCTCGATGCATTGGAGGCGAGCCCCTTTCGCGACAATACAATTGTATTCTTTACCAGTGACCATGGTTTCCACGTGGGAGAGAAGAACTTCCTTTACAAGGGCAGCCTTTGGGAACCCTCAACTCGCATACCTCTCATTATTGCTGGGGTCGAAGGATCGGCTAAAGGCGAGACTTGCCGCCACCCCGTTTCATTAATAGATATCTATCCGACCTTCAATGACATGTTTGTGTTGAAAGAAGATCCCAACGCGGATGGAAATGGGTATGATCTTGAAGGCCATAGTTTGGTTCCTTTGATCATGAATCCTGAATATAAAGATTGGGCCGGACCCGATGTGGCGATCACGACGATACCGGGTAAGAACCATATGCACCATCGGATCTACGAAAGTACTTTGTATCCGCACTTTTCGGTTAGAGGAAAACGCTGGCGCTATTCCTTGACATCGAATGGGGGAGAGGAGCTTTACGATCACGATAAGGATCCATTCGAGTGGCGCAATCTTGCGGACAATCCGGAATACGCCTTCGTGAAGGAAGGACTGAAAGCGCAGCTTGTAGAGTTGCGGGATGGTCCAAACTGGAGTAGATTGGATAATATGAGGCGCTGGACTTCTGCCAAGGGAGTCACGATGCGTGGAGGAGGCATACGGATGATAGGCAGTGGGTCGGGGATGCTCTCGACAAAAGACTCGTTCGAGAATTTCGAGTTCGTGGCGGACATGAAAGTGGAGCCCAGGACGCGAATGAAAATTCGCTATCGAAGGGATCCTAGCAGTGTCGTGTACTCCCCCATATTGGCTTCAGATGAGGCGGAATATAGTGATTTTCAGGTGGGGGAATGGAATCGCTATCGTATCCGGGTGCACGATGGCCGCCATCAGCTCTGGATCAACAATCGATTTGTAAGTGACGAAATTCGCGAGGTGAGTAGCGAGTCGGGACCGTTGGTGATCGAGGCGATGGGTGCGGGATCCTCCGATGTTCGTATTCGAAAGGCCAGAATTCGGAAGCTTTGAGAGACTTTCTTGTAAGACTTTAGAGTGGGGCAGGTGCTGGCGCCTTGCCATTGCTCCCGCTATTCAATCGCAGCGTTCCAACTTTCGCGAACGCTGCGGAGGACTTGCGAAAGCCGCTCCTGCGAGATGTCAGGGTACTGCGGCGGGACCGATTCAGAGATAGGGTCCAACACGCGAGGTACCTGTGGTGAAAGGAATCTCCGATTGTCTCTTGTAACCTTTTCTGAAAGGATCGGTCATAGAGATTGTGGTGGTGTGTAACAAAATGAGATCAACACAGATGCCTAACGGTTTCCCCAACTTTTTGGCTAGGCGTTCCCGCATTGTCATCTCTCTCTTCTCGCTCGCTTGCGCTGCTACACTCTTCGGTGGTTCAATACGCATCAATAATCGCGTGATCGAAACAGGGATGAGCAAGGGGAAGGTTTTCCTGTTGGCAGGCGAGCCTGAATGGAAATCGACGTATTCTACAGGAGACTACGGGCATTCGGAAGCGTTGGGCGATCCTGTGGGTTTGTTCTCTGGTGAAAGTCGGTTTGTAGGGTATGCTGGAAGCTTCGATCTGATTGGACCGGTAGTTGTGGAGGAATGGCTGTTCGATCAAGGAAGCAACCGGTTAATGCAGATTCTCCGTTTTGAGAATGAACGGCTGGTTTCCATTAAAAGTATCGGCTACGGTTTTGGCGTAGATGAGAGGAAACGTGATACGGCACCCAACTGGACCACGGTTCAGGTAGGGGACACGGCTTATGAAGTCATCCGAAAGGTCGGTGAACCATCGATAACAGAGGACAGGCCGGAAGTCGGACTTGTCCGTGTCTATGGACCCTATCGAAATAGTACGCTCCATTTTCGGACCGCAGATGTATCATGGTGGTATTACAATTCTGGAAGCAACCGGCTTTTTAGAATAGTCAAGTTGCTGAACGGGCGTGTGGTTGAGATTGCGACGGAAGGCTTTGGAGAGGGGTAAGCGTCATTCTCCCATTGGGTACTGGCTTAGCGTGGTTGGGCGTCTGAGGATAAAAAAGGTGGATTCGGAGAAGTTTGAGTTGAATCGACCGAAAACGCAGACTTCACTACGACAATGACTACAATCGGAACGCCGTTCACTTCTACAGCAAAAAAAGCCCTGCTTTGCGGCTCTGGAGAATTAGGGAAGGAAGTCGTCATCGAATTGCAACGCTACGGCGTGGAAGTGATTGCCTTGGATGCCTATCCCGACGCTCCAGCGATGCAGGTAGCGGATCGGTCCCATGTGGTTTCAATGCTGGACGGGCCAGCGCTCCGGGCGATTATCGAGAAGGAGAAGCCCGATCTTGTCATTCCCGAAGTAGAGGCGATCGCGACCGATACCCTTGCGGAATTGGAGGCGGAGGGAGTCGCGACGATAATACCGACTGCCCGGGCAACTCAGCTGACAATGAATCGGGAAGGGATCCGCCGTATGGCTGCCGAGTAACTGGGATTGGCGACCTCACCGTATCGATTTGCGGATACGTACGAAGATTATTGCAATGCGATATCGGAAATTGGAATGCCCTGTGTGATCAAGCCGATCATGAGTTCCTCGGGAAAAGGACAAAGTGTGGTCAAGTCGCAAGCAGATATTGAATCCTCTTGGAACTATGCTCAAGAGGGAGGCCGAGCGGGCAAAGGGAAAGTCATCATAGAAGGTTTTGTGGAGTTTGATTACGAGATCACTCTTTTGACGGTGAGGCATGTGGATGGAACGAGCTTTTGCGATCCTATTGGGCATACTCAAGAAGACGGCGACTATCGTGAATCCTGGCAGCCTCAACCCATGAGCGATGCTGCCTTGGAGAATGCCAAACGTATTGCTGAAGCGGTTACGGGAAATCTCGGAGGCCTGGGGGTTTTTGGTGTAGAGCTATTTGTGAAGGGTGACCTAGTTTATTTCAGCGAGGTGTCTCCTCGTCCTCATGATACGGGCATGGTAACTATGATATCCCAGGATCTTCCCCAATTCGCCCTCCATGCCCGTGCGATTCTTGGGTTGCCGATACCGTCCATTCGTCAGTTCGGGCCTAGTGCTTCATGTGTGATTCTCGTTGAAGGGAATTCCGAAAAGGTGGCGTTTGGGAATCTCAATGCGGCCTTGAGTGAGCCGGATACACAGCTGCGGTTGTTCGGGAAGCCATTGGTTGCGGGGAAGCGACGGATGGGGGTTGCCCTCGCTCGAGGGGAAGACATCGAAGCCGCTAGAGCCAAAGCCCGCAAAGTTTCCTCTTCGGTTTCCATTAAACTTTAGGTCGGGTTCCGTAGGACCAGCGCTCGCGCTGTGCCGCGTAGGTTCTCGAAGAAATCGGCTAGTGAGACAGCGCGAGCGCTGGCCCTACGTTGGCGAGTGCGTCTTATTGTGGAATAGATCCCTCAGGGACAAAGGTACATCCCATAGACACGCTCTAATAGTGCGTTGCCATCATGGTCCATATCCACCAGACAAAAAAGGTGCCAAACCAAATCAACCCGTAGAAGGCAGGCTTCATGTCGGGCATGGCGAAAAAAGTGAGCAAGGCGAGAACGGAAGAAGTCACAATCGACGCGATGACGGACTTTCGGATCTTTCGTTTTCTTTCTGGTGATTCCATAATGTGCCCCTTGCTTATCAGGGCTGAACTCCTCTGGCTGCAATCCAAATTCTCGATTGGCGAGGTTTGAGGTTGCAGTCTAAGCGTTCCTAATTGATCATATTAGCGTTATATGTGTATTCGCATTGACGATACCGTTTCCCCAGTAACCTCAAAATCGGAAATTCATTATGATTACAATCCATTTGAACGGACAAGACCGCGAGGTTGATGCGCCGGATGATATGCCTCTGCTATGGGCAATTCGGGACGTGCTCGGGTTTACGGGCACGAAATATGGCTGTGGGATGGGGCTCTGCGGAGCGTGTACCATGCACATGGATGGTGTCCCCGTTCGTTCGTGTGTGACACCGATTAGCGCTGCGGTAGGGAAGAAGATAACGACGATTGAGGCTCTCGGAAAGGATGACATAGGAAAAGTGGTTCAAGAAGCCTGGGTGAAGGTGGGAGTACCCCAGTGCGGTTACTGCCAGTGTGGTCAGGTGATGACCGCGACCGCCCTTCTGGCCCGCAACCCCTCACCCGATGACCAGGAGATCGAGAGTTCGATGTCGGGAAATATTTGCCGCTGTGGGACTTACAATCGAATTAAAACCGCGATCCACGCGGCGTCCGCGAGCTTGAAGGGGGGTGCCAAGTGAACCCCATTTATCACGGCTTCTCCATTGAGAATCATGGGATAAGCCGAAGAGGCTTTATCAAAGGGGTCAGTGCGACGACAGCGCTGGTGTTGACCGCTGACTGGAGTTGGTCGAAAGGCAAGCCCGCGAAGAAGTACGGAGGTGACGGGATGCCTGGGGGGACGAAAAGCGACCCCAAGCTCTTTGTGGCGATTAATCACGATGGGACCGTCGATATCACCTGCACGCGATCGGAGATGGGGCAAGGCATACGGACTAGCTTAGCTTTGGTCGTAGCGGATGAAATGGAAGCGGATTGGGAACGTTGCCGCGTGGTTCAGGCGGTGGGAGACGAATCGCTCTACGGAAATCAGAATACCGATGGATCGCGTAGCATGCGCCACTGGTATGGACCGATGCGTCAATGCGGCGCCACTGTAAGAGCGATGATTGAAGGGGCGGCCGCAGCAGGTTGGAATGTTCCTGTTTATGAGGTGAGGGCTTCGAATCACAGTGTCATTCACGCTCGTAGCCGTCGCAAGGCGGATTTCTCGGAATTGGTGGGAGTGATCGCCTCCTTTGACGCTCCTGATCCAACGGCTATTCGGCTCAAAAACCCGAACCAGTTTCGCTACATCGGAAAAGATCACACTCATAGTGCGGACGGAACGAGTATCGTTTCAGGCACTGCGATCTACGGGGCCGATATTCGGTCTGCGGGAATGGTTTACGCCGTAGTCGCTCGTCCGCCGGTGTTCGGCAGTAAAGCGGAGTCTTACGATGATACGGAGGCTCTCAAGGTTAAGGGGGTTCTCAAAGTGATGTCGATTGAGGGAGCCTTAGCGCCATCGGCGTTTAAGCCCATCGGTGGCATCGCGGTGGTTGCGGAGAATACGTGGGCAGCCATGAAGGGCCGGGAAGCTCTTAAGATCAAGTGGAGTGCCAGTTCTAGCGATTCTTATGATTCGGAAGCCTACCGCCAAAATTTGGAAGAAGCCGCTGCCAAGCCAGGGAAGTTGATTCGCTCTGAAGGGGATCTCGAAGCGGCCTTCTCAAAGGCGAGAAAGAAACATGCCGCTACTTACTACCTGCCGCATATCGCTCACGCTCCTATGGAGCCACCCGTTGCGACCGCTTTGTTGAGAAACAACTTCCTTGAAATCTGGGCGCCGACCCAGGCACCTCAGGCAGCGAGAACCCAGGCTGCTGAGCGAGTGGGGCTCCCGTTGGAGAAGACGCGCATTAATGTGACGCTCCTGGGAGGGGGCTTCGGCCGGAAATCCAAGGCGGACTTCATTAACGAAGCCGTTGAAATTGCAAAGGCATTTCCGGGACAGGCGGCTAGAGTGCAATGGACGCGGGAGGACGATATTCGTCACGACTACTTGCACACCGTTTCGGGCGAGCATTTGGAGGCTAGTTTGGACAGAAGAGGAAGCGTCAGTGGTTGGCTGCATCGTTCGGTAGCACCGACCATTGGATCTATCTTTAGTGAAGATCCTAAGCACCAGCAGGAGTTCGAAACGAATATGGGCCACAACAACATCCCTTTTTCGGTGCCCAATATTCGTATCGAGAATCCTGAAATTGCGGCGCACACGCGTATCGGATG
>JAUHWE010000474.1 GCA_030424825.1 Verrucomicrobiia bacterium | reverse complement strand
TAGTGCCGGAGCTGCCGGTGCATCATCTCGCAGAGCGGGATCCGGCGGTCCTTGCCGCCTTTCCCGTCGCGGACGGTCACGCAACCCGGCTCGATGTCGTCGACCGTGAGACGGACGAGCTCGTCGAGCCGCAGCCCGCAGCAGTAGATGAGCCTGAGCGGGGTACGGTGGCGCAGAAGGGCCACCTTTCCCAGGACGGAGGCGACCTCCTCGATGGTCATGACCACCGGCAGGCGCTTCCTGTCGCGGACCTTGACCACGTCCCACAGCTTCCAGCTCTTGCCGAGCATGTCGCAGTGGAGCATCCGGCAGGCGGCGATGGCCTGGCGCAGGGACGAGGGCTCCCAGCGCTTCTCCTCCTTGAGGTGGACGATGCAGGAGCGGATCCGGGCCTGGGAGAGGTACTTCGGGTTGCTCCCGAAATGCCGCGCCACCAGGTCCATCTGCCGGTAGTAGGACTGCAGCGTCCGCAGCCGGACGTCCTTGAGGTTGAGATGCTCGGCGAAGTCCCGCAGCGAGGCATGTTTGTGGTTGTAATGGAGGGGGTTTAGGTCCTTCTTGTTAGGTGTTTTTTTTCATACACTGGCAGCCTCGCAAGGGGCTGCCGACCTTCCAACTCAAATGTTCAACCCTTACCTCAAGTGCCGCGCAGCGGCTTCGTTCAACTATATGGTCTATAGATATGTGAAGAGTAAGCTCGTAAGAGGAGCGTGGTTCGGACTAATGGGACTGATTGGATTGATACTAATTGCCAATCTAATTCCATAATGAAAAATAATTCGAACCAAGCACTGGTGGCAATTCGGCTAAGCGCGCCCAGACTTATAAGCATTGTCTCGAAAGCCAATATCAACCCTAATTCAAGCACCCACTGAGGCCTCTTGCCACAGTTTAGCGTTAGCAAATGAATCGACGAACATATATGGTAGTAATGACGCTCATTGTTGGTCCAGCAATAGGAGCTGCAATTGGATTCATATCCATGTTTGCGATGTTACACCTAGTCGTCAGGGTACTTGATCGACCTACTGATATCGTTCTTCCGATGACATGGATTGCTACTTCTATCTTCACGATATTTGGAATGAAAATGGGATATCAAAGCGGAAAGAAATACATTAAATGAGTAGTGCTAACCAGACATCGCACACAATTTCGGCCAACGCTCGCCTCTTTCATTTCGACCTTATGAAAACCAACCTTAACAGACTTGGATCCTCAACCGAAGCCGCCATCGTGTGGATTTGACGATATGTGAAGATAGATGATCGAGTTGAACCAAAGAAAGAATCCAAAATCTGAATATACCTTATCTGTGCAAATCCGTGGCTAAGAAAAATTGATCCTGCATCGCAAAGAAAACCAAACCAACCGAACTAAACAAAAAATGATCGACCTGATATCGCACGCGGCTGTCTACCCAAGTCCTGATTCAAAAGGATGTGCACATATCAAGGCGCTCCAGACAACTCGCACAAGCGCTCGCGCTTGAGCTTCGACGTTCTGCAAAAAGAGATGAACGAACCAATAGCCATCCTGATCGTACTAGCGATCTCAGCTCTAGGAATTTCCATCGTCTCTAGGAACTTAAAAGCGAAAAGAGAAAGAAAAAGGAGCGGTTGGGCGAACATCCTAATAAAGATGTCACCGAAGAAAAAAAGAAGATCCACAGGAAGTGGATATGATGGATACAATGATGGAAGTGGATTTGGAGACTCTGGCGGTGGAGGAGACTGCGGAGGTGACTAAAAATCAGCAGAACAAGGCATCGCACACAATGTCGGCAAACGCTCGCCTCTTATGTCACGAACCCATGAATACAAACTTCAATAGACTTGGAACCTCAACCGAAGCCGCCATCGTGTGGCTTTGACGTTAGAAGATGATTGAGATGAAATACAAAGGACTGCTGGCTTTGAAAATCTATGTTATGCTTGCTGTAGTCGTCACTTGGAACATTGGTTTTCTAGTGGCTATGAACATGGAGCCCATTCCTGGAGATCGAATGATTCCAAGAGAAGGTGCTGTTATCATTTCCGTCACATGTCTTCTTGCTTCTGTTTTCGCAATTTTAGTAGCTATGTCGAAAAGCGTACAAGCTGCTGTTTTGGCTCCAAAGAGAATACACATGTTCTCTCCACGACCTTATTACTTTATCTCGTTCGTGACTGGTGTACTCTCACTCTCGTCATACATATTCTAGACTTATGAATAATATTTCTAACCATTCGACGTACACAATTCGTACCCTGCGCTCCGCTCCGAGCACTCTTGTGTAGTCTTTGACGTTCGAAGAATGAATTTAGATTGGGCAGAGCTTTTGTGTAAGATCAACGACATGTTCGTTAATCTCACTCGCGAGAAGATTTTCAAGAAGGAAACGAACGACTTTAAGAAGCACGTAAGATCGTGCCTAAAATTAAACGACGAAAGTGATTGGAACTACATTCTCGCCTCAGAAGACATTCTGGAGGATTCAAACGCTGCCATTCAGAACTTCCTAAAATTTGGCATTAGCGGCCCAACTAAGTATGACGAGTTGGGAGAAAAGTATTTGAGACTTTATGGCCTACTGAACGCGGTATACCTGCAGCAAAATGCCCTGCTTAGCTTGGCGAAGTTCTTTCAGCATCCAAATTATTCCAAAATGAGAGAAGACTTAGAAAGTCTTCAAATCAGGCGTATCAGAAATCAACTGGGGGCTCATAGTGTAGATTTCTTCGAGGAAGAAGGGTTCCCGAATAGAGCCTTTGTTCCAGTTCGGATCTCCTTAGAAGACTTCCATGTCGAGTTCTTTGAGCACACTAAGGATGAGATGCATAAAGCAGACTTAAAAGAATCGATTGAAGAGCATCTAAAACTAGCATCACACGTATATCTGGACGTGATTGAGAAGTCCATTAGGACCATTTACAAAAACAACCCTGAAAAGATTGAATCCCTAATCGAAGCTTTCAGTCCGTTTAGGGAACGATTAAAAGGAAATATAGTTAACGTGAGCCCGAATGGGGACGTACTCGTAATCCGCACAATTCAAACATGAGTACGAATACAAAATGTTCGAACCAGGCAGAGCTCACAACTCCGGACGCTGCGCGTCCTACGTCGTGAGTCTTTGGCGTTATCGAAAGAATGATCGAATCAGGAACACTCCAAATTTACCGACTGACAGTCGAAAGTAGCTACGCTGAGAACTTCGAGCGACCAGCGACTGGGATCTTTGACACCATTCAGTGGTGGATCGGTAATAACGGTGGGTGGAGAATTAAAACCTATGCTGTAGATAGCGACATTCATCCTCATCGTCTGAATACGAGCAAGTCGAGCTCTGAGCTTCTAGAGTTAGCCAAGGCAAGTACCGAAAAGACTTACGGAGACATTATAGGCGAGGAGCACACCCTCGAAATCACCGAAGGAACCAACGATGCATCAATTAGAGAAATCCTAAGAAACGAAGGACTCAGTGAAGAGTACGAATGGGTCGATTCTGGTTACTTACTTTGGTTACCTTCAGGATCCGAACTTAAAACGAAAACTATACCAAAAAAAGTACGATAACCAGGCGTAGCAGGCAACGAGCGCAAGCGCTCGCCGCCTGTACTTGTCGATGAGTCTGTGTCAAAAACCTCGCTCTTCTATTTGATTAGGGGTTGCGTATACGTATTTGGAAGTTAGATTCACAGGATCGATTTGACCAGCCAATTATGAACTTTATAGAAGGGGAATCGCGGGAGCAGGAGCTGCTTCTGCCCGAGCGTCTGGAGGACTACGTCGGGGACGACAACCCGGTCCGCTTCATCGAGGCGTTCGTGGACAGGCTCGAGATGGCCGGCTGCGGATTCGTCCGGAGCGCCGCCAACGCGCGGGGCCGGCCGAGCTACGACCCGAGGGATCTGCTCAAGCTCTATCTTTACGGATACATGAACCGGACCCGCTCCAGCCGGATGCTCGAGAGGGCCTGCCACGTGAACCTGGAGGCGATCTGGCTGATGAGGAAACTAAAGCCCGACCACAAGACAATCGCCGAGTTCAGGAGGAGGAAGCCGAAAGCCTTCAAGGCGGTCTTCCGCAAGTTCGTCTTGCTGAGCCGCAACCTGGGCCTTCTTGGCGGGGACCTGGTCGCCATCGACGGGACCAAGCTCAAGGGGGTGAACTCCCCCCGCAAGAACCTGACGCGCTCGAAGCTCCAGCGCATGATCAGGGACGCCGACGCCAGGCTCGAGGACTACCTCAGGAGAATGGACGACCAGGACGCCCGCGACCATAACGGGCGCAGGTCCGACAAGCGGAGGCTCAAGGCCCGGATCGATCTGATCGAGAGCGAGCTGGCCGCCATGAGGGACCTGGACGAGACAATGGGGAAAGTTGGCGTCACCCAGGTGTCGACAACCGACGGGGACTCCCGGAGCATGCCAAAGAACCCGCGCGTGGGGGTTGGATACAACGGCCAGGCGGGAGCCGACGGGAAGCACGGCCTTATCGTCT
>JAUHWE010000473.1 GCA_030424825.1 Verrucomicrobiia bacterium | reverse complement strand
GCTAGGCTTCACCGACAGCAGCCACTTGGCCCGCTCCTTCAAGAAGGCATACGGGAAAACAGTGAAAGAGTTTCGAGAACTAGGCTTTGCCACGATATATGGTTGCAAGACTCAATAACATTCAGGAGTCCAACCCAAGAGTCGGTGGATCGCCCACCGACTTTGCCTACCTGCAATCTTTTAGGAACCGCAACTCTTGCCAAACCATACGCATCCTCTAACCATCGCCGTACAGGCGAATCACGACCGCTCGAGAATGCTGGCACCAGAGACGGCTCGCCTTAACTCAGCCCCTCAGGGACAGTAGATTTGGGATAAATGGAGCGGGAGGACATGAGGACCGAACGGCTTCATTTTGGATAAATCCGGTCTACGCTGCATTTCCATTAGTTGAATTAAAAAATTCTGCAGTGTTGCAAGGATTCGAAATCCTTACTGACTAAGAACCCAACTGCGACGTACGCATTGCCTAGATCCATACCGCTTCAGCGCACAACACCCTCGCACACATTCAAACCATTTAGATCAATGAAAACACTGAACCTCATTTTCCTATTCTGCGCCCTCAGCGGGGCGCTAATCGGACAAGCTTTCGCCAAACCCAATGTCCTGCTCATCCTGACCGATGACCAAGGCTACGGCGACCTCTCATCGCATGGCAATCCCCACTTGAAGACCCCGGCCATGGACCGAATCGGAAAAGAGGGCGTCCGGCTGGACCGATTTTACGTCAGCCCAGTCTGTGGCCCCACACGGGCCAGCCTATTGACCGGAAAATACCACCTGCGCACAGGAGCCTTCGGGGTGACGAGGAGACAGGAGGTCATCAACCCGGAAGAGGTGACCATCGCCGAACTCATGCAGGACAATGGCTACGCCACCGGATGCTTTGGAAAATGGCACAATGGGTCCGTGTATCCGGAGACCCCTAACGGCCAAGGTTTCGACGAATTCCTGGGAGTCCTCGGCGGACTGTCCCAACACTACTTTAATCCCGTACTCGACCACAACGGCGAGGAGAAGGAATACAGAGGCTACATCACCGAGATTCTCGCTCAGAACGCCATCGACTGGATGGACAAACAGCTAGAGGACGACCAGCCCTTTTTCTGCTACGTCCCCTTCAACGCGCCGCACACTCCCGGCTTAGTAGAAGAGAAGTATTGGAAACCCTACTACGAGAAAAATGTGGGGCGATGGGAATCGGTCATATACGGCATGATCGACGTGATTGACGAGCAAATCGGCCGGATGCTACAGTTTCTTGAGGATCGGGGTCAACTTGACGAAACCATTGTCATCTTCATGAGCGACAACGGACCCGCTACCTGGCGCTACAACGCGGGACTAAGGGGAAAGAAAAGCAGCGTGTACGACGGGGGTACCCGCGTGCCCTGCTTCATCCGCTGGCCGGAAAAGCTGAAACCTAGCACAATAGAACACTTACCATTGTCCCATATCGACATCCTCCCAACCCTTGCCGAATGGTGCGGGTTGGACGGCTCCGAAACGCTCGAACTAGACGGAAAAAGCTTTGCCGCCCTAGCCGAAAATCCAAACACCCCCTGGGGGGACCGGAAAATAATATCCTTTACCCAAGGACCGGAATCAAAAATCCGCTCCACGGGTGCCGTGCATTCGAATCGCTGGACTGCGGTCATGCAGCGAGACAAGTGGGAACTCTATGACATCGTAGCCGATGTCCGGCAACGAAAGGACCTTGCGAATACACACCCTGCAGAGGTGCAGGAACTGCGATCCTACTTCGAAAAAACGCTGAGTTCAATGCCACCACTCAGCGGCGTGACTCCCTACCCCTTAGCCATCACTCGAAGAAGCAAAGTCGTCCTGGAAGGCCAGGATGCCCTACTCCCCAGCGAGTACAAAGGCAAGGGCATCGATTACAACTATCCCGCCGGCTTTTCCCACCACTGGATCAGCTTCTGGACCGAAACCAAAGCCGTCCCAGAATGGAAAGTCGACGTGATCGATCCAGGGGTATTCGAAGTCTCCTTGCGCTATTGTATTCCGGAATCGGATCTCGGGGTAGAGGCTTACTTCGAAATACAGGGCGAGCAACTGCCTGTACACATCACCGAAGCTTTCGACCCGCCAGCCAATCCCCAGCCCTTCCTCTTAGATGGAGAATCCGTCAAATACGAGAACAAGGACTGGAAAGAAATCTCGATCGGAAAAATCTCACTCAAAAAAGGCCTTACCTCCGCCCGTATCCGTGTAACGAATATCCCGGGCAATGCGGCCATGGAAGTGAAAGAAGTGATTCTGAAGCGACTTTGAGAGTAGCAGCCCTAACTTAGAAACAGGAGTGCGACGGGATCCGCAAATCCTCATCGCAATTTAGAGGATGTCCAAACGACAAGTCGTTTTTTCAAATGATTGAGGCTGTAAGATGGGTCGTTGACTCGTCTGTCTGCGGCGATTTGTCGCCTCCTCCTTCGCATGAAGCTTCGGCAGGACGCAGTCAGCCACCGACTTATCGCTTGGTCACTCTCTTAGGCCGAAATCCTTGACTCGGTTGACCTCAAGAGAAAGCATACCAACATGCGTATTCCGTGGAACTGCCGTAACTTTTTTGCTTCAATCAGCGCAGGCTCGACTATCCTTGCTCTCATCACCTCCTCACCGGCTCACCCCGGACAGCACGGACCGCAACGCATCGCACCCAATGAGCAAACGGTTCCTCTCGACATCGGCACCATTCCGGAGATACCGGAAAGCGAACGAGTCATCTTGAAAGCCCGTGTTGTTGACGCTGACACAGGAAAACTTCTTCCTCATCGTATACGAGTTACGGATACCCTTGGACATTACTACCCTCCTCAGGGTCACACGGAATTGGGGGAACTGGAAGGCCACGTCGACAACGTCACTTTGGAACCCGACACCGTCAATCGCGGCAATCGAAGCTGGGCCATGATAGAGGATGGCGTGTTCGCCGTTACGCTACGCGCTGTCGATGACTACTCGGTCCGCATCGCTCATGGCTTCGAATACGAGCAACCCATCATCCCCCTCAATCTAAAGGGCAAGGAAGGCCAAACAATTGAACGAACTTATAAACTAAGGCAGGGCATCGACATGCAAGCACGCGGCTGGATGAGCGCCGACTCGCACGTACATTCATTGTCACCCGAAGGCGCGATGCGTCAAATGGCTATCGAGGACGTCGACTACACCAACCTCATGTTCATCGGTCCCGAGCACCCGCTCTTCACACGCGGTTTTGTCACAGGCCAGCCACATCCTATATCGACTAGCGACCACATCGTATACGTGTCCCAAGAAGTCCGCGACATGAACCAAGGCCACATGACGCTGTTAGGAATGCATGATCCAATCGAACCGGTACTCGTCTATACCGGAACGGGTAAAACCGAACTTATCCCACGCCCCAATGAACCGCTCAACACCGAAGTGACCCAGCGTATGCGCGACCAAGGCGGCCTTGCCTTCCACGCACACTTTCTTTTCTGGCCAGGATATGGTTCCGCAGTAGGCGGTGCCCTCGGTCTGCTCGACGGACTCGAGTGGACCAGTACGGATATCGTCCACAACAAGCGATGGACGCGACAGGGGCTTTCGATTCCTGGATACGAAATCCGACCTACGGGAGCAGACTCGGGCAGGCTCTATTATCGGATGCTCAACTGCGGCGTTCGGATGCCCCTCATTGGCGGTACCGACAAGATGTCCGCCGCTCGGCCCATCGGATCCGTCGCCCGAACCTACGCCAAAGTGGAAGATTGGTCACACGACGGATTCCTCGATGCCGTAAAAAACGGCCGCACTTTCGTGACCAATGGACCCCTTTTAACCCTCACGGCAAACGGCGAATCCGTCGGGTCTGATCTGCGGTTCACGGGCACGAATCCGGTCACTGTCACAGTGAACGCTCACTGTTTCACTCAGCGCCCCATCAATTACTTGCAGATTATCCAAGACGGAGAAGTGGCGTATGAGATCCGCAAGGACCGGTTTGAGCAGGAAGCCGATTTCGATTTCGAACTCATCTTCAAACAATCCGGCTGGATTGCTCTTCGCGCTGGGCACGACACATCGGACCCGGAGGATTGGTGGGGCTACACTATGGCCGCACACACCAGTCCCCTTTATGTGACGGTGAACGATGAATCCCCAGCCAATAAAGAAGACGCTAAATACCTTATGGCCCGTGTCGACAAAACGCTCGATTGGGCTCAAAACGAAGCCATCTGGACCAGCCCCACGACCCGGTATACTGCTATCGAATCTTTCCAAAGAGCCCACCGCTTCTACGAACAGGCGCTGGAACGCGCCCGGAAATAGAGCATAATTCGATAGCTAGAATTCCACGCGCTATTCGGAACCCGCTTGATGTTATAACGTTCGTGATCACACTACCCGGATGGTATTGAAATTAAAACTTCGAAAGGTGGGTAACTCTCTTGGCGTAGTGATCCCCTAAAAAGCTCTCGCAAAACTCGAATCAGGAGAAGGCGATT
>JAUHWE010000472.1 GCA_030424825.1 Verrucomicrobiia bacterium | reverse complement strand
CTCGGCTCAAACTAGAATGAAAAATGAATCCAAAAGGAGGGTCCTCATTGTGGACGACAATCGTCAAATACATGCGGACTACAGGAAAATCCTCGATGAGTTGTCGGGAAAGGATAACCGTCTGGACGAAATGGAGTCAGTTCTTTTCGGAGAGGACCATCTTGAGGACGTCGAGAAGGTCGCGTACGAGATCGATTCGGCTTACGAAGGAAAAGAAGCTCTTGAGATGGTGACCTGCTCGATAGGAGAGGGGAATCCTTACTCAATGGCGTTTATGGATGTCCGGATGCCTCCAGGTTGGGATGGCATTGAAACGACTCAGAAGATCTGGGAGGTCGATCCTGACATACAGATCGTTCTCTGCACAGCGTATTCGGACTGTTCATGGGAGGAGGTCATTGCGAAAGTCGGTCGTTCGGACCGGCTAGTTATATTAAAGAAGCCCTTCGACAATGTCGAAGCGCTACAGCTGGCCAATGCGTTGACGGAAAAGTGGAAGCTCCTGCAGGCTTCCAAAGAGCAGATTCTCGATTTGCGAGAGGAGGCAACCTTGAAGACGATGGAGCTTAAGGAGGCGCAGTCCCGCTTCCACCTGATCGCGGAGAACGTGAATGACTTCATCTCTGTGGTGGATTCAGAAGGCGCCTACCACTACTTGAGCCCTTCTTTCCAGCGGATCCTGGGCTTTACTGAGGAAGAATTGCGGGAGGCGGGGCCCCTAGGGAGGATTCATCCGGATGATCACCCCGTCGTATTGGAAAAATGGAAACAAACGTTTGATGGCAAAGGGACTCGCGATTTGATTGAGTACCGCTATCAGAATAAGGACGGCTCTTGGCACATCTTCGAATCTCAGGTCAGCACGATCCAGTCTGTTGATGGAGTGCTCGACCAGCTAGTGGTCTTCTGCCGCGACGTTACCAGCCGGAAGGAGCTGGAGGAAGAGCAGAAGCAGATGGAGGTGCAGCTTCGGCATTCGCAGAAAATGGAGTCGATAGGGCAGCTAGCGGCCGGCATCGCTCACGAGATCAATACCCCCATTCAATACATTGGAGACAATACGCGGTTTTTGAACGACTCGTTTTCAGACCTGAACCAGTTGATTGAAAAGTACCGGGAGTTCCTTCAAAGCGAGAGCGTGACCGGGGTTGGAGTTCAGTTTGAAGCAAAGGTGAAATCTGTGGAGGAGGAATATGATCTTGAATACCTTTCGGGGGAGATTCCAACCGCGATCGATCAAACTCTCAACGGGGTTTCTCAGATTTCACGCATCGTCAAGGCGATGAAGGAGTTCTCGCACCCGGGGGCAGATGGACAAACGCAAGTGGACCTGAACCAGGCGATCGAGTCCACCGTGACGGTGGCGAGAAATGAATGGAAGTACGTGGCGAGCGTGGAGCTGGAGCTTAGTCCCGACCTTGCTCCCGTCAGCTGCTATCCGGGCGAGCTCAATCAAGCCGTTCTCAACTTGGTAACCAATGCGGCCCACGCGATTGGCGAGGACCAGAATCGGGATAGCGATGAGATGGGAAGCATCACCATATCGACTGCAAACGCAGATGAGGGCGTGGAAATCCGCATTGCGGATACGGGGGCAGGGATCCCCGAAAAGCTGAGAGAGAAGGTCTTCGAGCCTTTTTTCACGACCAAGGAGGTCGGCAAAGGGACCGGTCAGGGACTGGCCATCGTACACTCTGTAATTGTCGAAAAGCACAAGGGACGAATTTCCCTGGAATCTGAACTGGGTAAAGGAACCACATTCATCATCTGGATACCGAGTCAGCTTCCTAAAACGGCCAGCGACAATGGAAACAACTAGGCAGAGAATAATTTTCGTCGACGATGAGCCCATGGTTTTGAGCGGCCTGAAGCGCATGCTAAGGGGCAATCGTAATGAATGGGACATGGATTTTGTGGATTGCGGGGGCCGGGCGCTCGAGATGATGGAGGAGAAGCCGTTTGACGTGGTGGTGGCTGATATGCGGATGCCGGGAATGAACGGGGCGGAACTGCTGAAGGTGGTCATGAAAGAGCATCCCAACACGGTTCGCCTAATCTTGTCGGGCTATGCGGATCAAGACTTGGTGATGCAGAGCGTGGGTTCGACGCACCAGTATTTGGCCAAGCCTTGCGAGCCGTCGAACCTCAAGTCGACGATCGATCGAGCGTTTTCGCTTAAGGCGTCGCTGGGTGATTCCAATGTTTTTGATATTGTCTCCCAAATGGAGGTGGTTCCTAGCTTGCCGTGCCTCTATCTGCAGGTGGTCGAGAAGTTGAGAGATCCCGAGACGGACATTTCAGAGGTTTCCGAGATCATTAGACAGGATATAGGTATGACGGCGAATATCTTGAAATTGGTGAACTCGGCCTTCTTTGGTTCGGGGCGAAAGATCGCCGACGTGGACGAAGCGGTAACGCAATTGGGGATGCAGTTGCTCAAGGACCTCATTTTAGTGGCCGAGTTTTTCTCTCAGTATGAGGATGATCCATTGGTGGCAAAGGCAGCGGATTCGCTTTGGCTCCATAGCCAGGAAGTTGCGGGCATCGCCAAGTTGATTCTGGAAAGCGAGGGCGCTTCAGTGGCGGACAAAGAGGCGGTGCTGGTGGCGGCCATGCTCCACGATTTGGGGAAGCTCATTCTCACGGTGAATTTTCCCGACGAGTACGGGCAACTGCTGGTTCGCTGTGCCGAGAAAGGGGAGAGCCTCATCCGGATGGAGAAGACGCAGTTTGGTGCCACCCACGCTGAAGTGGGGAGCTACCTTCTGGGGTTGTGGGGACTGGACGAGAAGATTGTTGACACCATTGCTCTCCACCACAAACCCGATCAGTCTGTCAATGCCGATTTCGGTGTCTTGACCGCGATTCACGCGGCGAATGCGATGGCCAACGCACGTTCCAAAAGTCCGGATTGGTGCGGGTCAAGAAAACTGAGCAAAGCCTACCTCGAGCTACTGGGCCTTGTAGAGAGAGTTGCCGTTTGGGCTAAATTCTAGAGGGAAGCAATGAATAGGGATAATATGAAAGAGAAAATTCTTTTTGTAGATGACGAGCCAAAAGTTTTGGACGCATACAAGCGGCAGCTGAGAAAGCAGTTTGACCTGGATACCGTTGAAAGTGGACAGGCCGGTTTGGAGATGATAGAGGCGAACGGGGAGTACTCCGTCATTGTATCAGACATGCAAATGCCGAACATGAATGGGGTCGAGTTTCTCCAGCAGGCTAAGGAAATCGCGCCTGACTCCGTACGAATCATGCTAACAGGGAATGCTGATCAAGAGACTGCAGTCAAAGCGGTGAACGACGGGCAAGTCTACCGCTTTCTAACTAAACCCTGCTCGACGGAGCTGCTGGCCTTGACGTTGGAAAATGGGCTGCAGCACTACCAAATGATCCGGAGTGAGAAGGAACTGCTGGAGAATACCTTAATGGGTTCCGTTGGCGTTCTCACCGAAATCCTTTCGCTTTGTAGTTCAAGCGTATTAGGACAGGGAGATAGAATCAGGAAATACGCGCGGGAGTTTCTGAGTGAATCTGCAATACGAACTATCGAGTCTTCGTGGGAGCTGGAGACGGCTGCTATGCTACTGCAAATTGGTCGGGTTGCTGTACCAGAGGCTGTATTCATTAAGCTGGAGGACGATGTGCCGCTTTCGGAAAAGGAGCAGGCATTGATAGACCATATCCCGGAAACAGGTTTCGAATTGCTGAATAGAATTCCTCGTTTAGAGGAAGTTGCGAAGATCATTAGGTATCAGAACAAAAACTACGATGGAACGGGAATGCCGAATGACGCGAAGAGTGGTAGTCGAATACCGGAAGGGGCGCGAATTTTGCGTGTGCTAAGTGATTTGATTAGACTTGAGGACCAGGGAGTCGATCGAGAGAAGGCGTTGCAGCGAATGGAGAGCCGGAAAAACTGCTATGATCCAGTTGTATTCGAAGAGGTTCGTCTTTTTATTAATTCCAGCGACTTGGCTTCCAGACAAAAACCGAGGGTGCTTCTCGAGGTGGGCTTAGACGATATTCAGGAGGGGGATGTCATGGATTCGGATCTGGTTACTGAGGAAGGGATGCTGGTTCTTCCCGAAGGCACGGAAATAACTAGTATATTAATGAAGCGACTATGCAATTTTGTCGGAATTCTTGAGTTCAAGGGTCCAATCGTCGTTTCGCGAATCGTCAGCCCGGAATCCTAATGGAAGCGAACGATTCACGGTCGGCAGTAGTTTAATAATAGAAATGAAGTTAAAAAACAGACGTGTCCTGATAGTAGACGATCAGGAGAACATCCATGAGGATTTTCGCAAGGTCCTGCAAAACAAGTCAGATGCTCTTTCCGTTTTGGAAGCTTCGGAGAGGTCCTTGTTTGGAACTGGGGAGGAGACTGGTGTAGGTGATAATGGATACAGTTTGTCCCATGCTGCAAGCGGGAGTGAAGGGTTCGATTTAGTGAAGAAGGCAGCAAAGGATGATCTGCCATATTGCCTTGCCTTTGTGGAT
>JAUHWE010000471.1 GCA_030424825.1 Verrucomicrobiia bacterium | reverse complement strand
GGATTCCATTGGGGATCCGGCCCTTTTAATTGAGGATGAAAGTCCATTGTGAGCAAAGGATGGAATATCTATTTGAATCTTGCCAGAGAGGTTTGAACCAAGCCTTATGACTGGGGATGCGAACTCTTTTGATTATCAATTGCGCCTTTCTCGCAATTTTAACTTTTACGTCCTCCGTTGACGCGGAACCTTTCGAGCCAGAAATGGGAGCAACAATCGTTTGGGCAGGGGACTCAATCACTCACCAATGCGGCTATACGCAATATTTGGAAAACTTTCTGTATACCCGTTTCCATGATAGAAAGCTGCAATTCGCAAACGCGGGAATTAAGGGAGACCGCGCCAGCGATTTGCTCGATCGTCTCGAGGAAGATGTGGCAAAGTGGCAACCACGATATGTGACTTTACTTTTGGGGATGAATGATGGTCAGTATCAGGAATTCCAGAAGGAAAACTTTACGGTTTACCAGCGGGACATGAATACCGTTTTGCAGCGGTTGAGCAGGGTCGGAGCCGATGCGATTATTCTCTCTCCAACGATGTTCGACCATCAGCAGTATGGGATCCGGTTTGAAAACGAGGATTTTCGATTTAAGCGACTGAATACACACCCCGAATACAATTCGAAACTAGCCTATTATGGAGGATGGCTGCGGGAGGTGGCCCGTGAGCATTCCTTGGAGTATATTGATCTGTGGGGACCGATGAACGAATTGACGGCCTTCAAAAGAAGGGAGCATCCTAGCTTTACACTATTGCCGGACTCGATTCACCCGGATCCGAATGGCATGGCATTGATGGCGGTCGAGATGGCCAAGTACTTTGCCGGGGATCGAATTGAGGCAAATCGAGTTGAGTTGCGACTGCAAACGGATGGTCGAGTCGTGGTTGAGGGAGCGGTTGCTTTGCGCCGGTTCGATGGAAATGGCCTCGTAGCAACGGTAACGCCTAGATCATTGCCTTGGGTTTTGCCCGCATCCGGCGAGGTGGGTCCGTCACCGTGGAATTACGTGGATGATCCGAGCGAGGGGTTTCGGGCTGCGATGGAAGGTCTGCCATTGAACAATGACGTTCTAACCGTGAGCGGATTGGGTGTGGGGGTCTACGAAATCTTGATGAATGGCGAGGTTGTGATGATTGCAGAAAGCGATGCTCTTGTGAGAGGAATTTCACTACAGAAAATCCCTGCGGCCCCGAGCTTCAAGCAATCCCAAGAGCTGGCTGTTTTGAATGCGAAGCGCAACGATCTCGCCGTGCGGCCGTATCGGGATGTCCAGGGAAAAATGAAAGGCGCCCGAAGGAGGTTTACTGGGGACATGGGAAAAATTTCGGAGGTAAGAGCGAGTATTGAGAGCGAGCTTGTTCGGCTTCAATCGTTAGCGTCAGAGATTGAAAACGAGATCCACCAGATTGCCGTCCCGAAGCCATATGAGCTAGAGATACGGCGATTTACGCGCTAATTATTTGGCGGTTGGGGATGGCGATGTGTCTATCTAGAAGGCAAGAAAAGACGTCTTCTGGATTGAACTCTCGGGCAAAACCGTTGTCTCTCGTTTGATTGGGGAATTGCAAAAGGCTTTCTTTGACACGTCCCTGGCAAACGCTATCGTCCGGCTCGAATTGAATCAGTTTCCTTTGAATCCCTAAAAAATGACGAACACCCTCCGCTCTCTAATGCTGCTCGCAGCCCTTTCCTCTCCTTTCGTTGCCAATGGGGCGAGACCCGTGGTGCTTGAGGACTTGCCAGGGTTTGACCGGCCCGTTTCGGCAGCCTTCTCCCCGGATGGAAAGTCACTTTTTGTGGTCAATCGATCCCGAGGCGAGGTAGGTGCGCGCCGAGGGGCAGGGTCCTTGACGAAGTACAGTGTCGGGGAAGGTCTCGATTTCAAGCTTGCGAGCAAGCGGTTTGTCATTGGATTGACGGCTCCGTCGGATATCGATTTTCTTCCAGTGGATCTAGACGGCATCGCCCCAGCGGGATCGCTTATTCTCGTATCGGGTACCCCTCTGATTGAGACAGAGGATGGTCGAATTACCAAGGATGCTTCGAACGATTTTATCGGAATATCCTTATACGATCCAGAATCCGGCAAATTAATAACTCGGGTGGACCTGGGACCTGCTTCAGAGATTAAGCTAAAAGGGGAGCATCCTCTAGTATCGCCGAATAGTCTCACGGTTGACAAGAGCGGAAGCTTTTACATCGCGGATACGGGGATCGGTGGAAATCTCTTCAAAAAAAGTGTTCAAGCCCAGCCGGTAATTTACCGGATCAGGGCGAGTGGATTGGTTGACATGTTCTCTGGGAAAAGCCCGATGGATGTGGAAGTAATGAAGATCTCCAGTATTCCGGGGGATATCTCTTACCAAAGTCAGGACGATTCCGTTTTCTTTGTGGCGAACCATATTCAAGGAGCGACCAAGGGGGCTGTATTTAAGGTGGCTCGTAGCGACTTTCACGATGTCATGAAAATTCAGACTGTGGTTCGTGAGCTCACCGCGCTGAGCAGTATGCGACTGACCCCTTCCGGTAAGGTTCTCTTAGCGACGAACAAGGGGGAACTCGTTGTTCCAAGAGGTAAAAAGGCGTCACGGCTCATTCGATTTAAACCGGAAATGACCTTTTCTACTCCAGGGAAGTTCGCTATGCTGCCCGAAGCGGGTGGGAGCTTCGTTATTGCAGTTCCCGAGGAAACCGGCAGCGCCGGTGCGGGAAAAGGTCAGCGAGTCCGAATTGTAAGGGTCCCTCCCAATTTCTGATTTGCGGGAATGTGGGATTGAAGGGAAATGAAGTCTTGGTTGGGTAGGGCGACATTTGCGTGGGCAATCATTGGGTCCTTTGTTCCGCTCGCAGTTTCTCAATCATTCCGGTTTTCCCAAGGATGGCCGAGCGACCGAAGTGAGTTAAACCCGGATCCGAGAATTCAATGGGGATCGCTTGAAAACGGCTTTCGATATGCCTTGCTCCCCATAGATGACTCCTCTGGATCGATCTCGATCCGTTTTGTGGTGAACGTAGGTTCTTTGCGAGAATCGGAAGAGGAGTCTGGATACGCTCATCTAATCGAGCATTTAGCCTTTGAGGGAGCGGGCTCTTTTTCAGGCAGCGAAATCGACCGCTTATTCACGAATCTAGGATTGCAGATGGGCAATGACGTAAACGGTTTCACGACCCATCACTACACGAGCTATCGTCTGGAATTAAAGGAAAAGTATTCGGAGGGGATCGATGGGGCATTGAAGCTCTTTCGCAGTTTTGCCGACGGTATCCATTTTGAGCCTGAGAGCGTCGAAAAGCAAAAGGCGATCGTTCTGGCCGAGAAGTTCACTTATGATCAACCTGTGGCCCGCTTTAGTGAAATGGCTTTCGAGCACGCGATGAAGGGGACGCTATACGGGACAAGGCCGGTTGTAGGGAACAAGGAAAGTCTGCAAAAAGCTACGAAGCAGCGTCTTCTGGATTTCTACCAAAAATGGTATCGACCTGAATCGATGACGCTGTTTGTTGTCGGAAATATAGATACGGACCAGTTGGAGAGACTAGTTTCCCGTCATTTCGAGAGTCTGGAAAGACGTGGTCGGGCGACGCCTCCTGCGGTTGGGATACCCTTGGCGAATCAGGTGCCCAGAGTTGAAGTTGCGCCTACCATGGGTCTCAGCCGAACACTCATTGACTTGTCGAGAACGTGGCACGAGCCCCGGGCACGTGATAGCGTACGCACTCGAGAACGAGATTTTCTGCGTCGATTTGCCACGGAGTTGCTGAATGAAAGGTGCCAGCGATTTGTAGGTAATTTTAATAGTGACTTCCTTTTTTACGACACGCGATTTGAAACAAGCTATGTCCATGCCCGACTGACATCAAGTCCCATAAAGTGGATAACGGGAGTACGCTTCATCGATCGGATGATTCGTCAGGCAACGAGGTATGGTTTCTATTCCGATGAGATCGAACATCTCCAGAGACAATGGCGAAAGCGAATCCGAAACATGGCCTGGATTCGTGATTCCGAAGATGTATCCAAAATTGCAAGCTCACTGGAAAGTGAGACAATGGCGGGGCGAGTGTACCTTTCACCGAGTGAATTGCTGAAGCTGGAATTGAGAATGCTGGAACGGCTGGATAAGCGGGAGCTGGACCAGGAGTTGAAAGAATTATGGAAAACGAATGGTATCGCTTTATCCTTGGGTGGAGAATTGCCAGAAGAAGTAAATGAAAGGGAGTTGATTCGCGAGTTCGCTAGTTATCGAAAACTTTTGGTTGAGCCTTATGACTATGATAAGCCATCGGTTGTCGATTGGAAGATTCCCGATAGGAATGGGGAAGTGACGAGTAACCTTCCGGTTGATGGTTTCGCCGAGGCACGTGAAATAGTGTTTGATAACTCAACGCGGCTGACTTTTTTGAATACGGATCACGAGCCTGGGTCAGTTCATGCTTTAGTTCGACTGAGTCTGCCCGGTCGTGAAAGCCCAACCTCCTCCAATCCAGCCCTTCGGTCGGTTGCCC
>JAUHWE010000470.1 GCA_030424825.1 Verrucomicrobiia bacterium | reverse complement strand
CTCACAATTCCATCGCCTACTTCCACGATTCCATTGGCATATCCACTTACGGCACTCCTGAAAAAGAGCAGGAACTCAAAGCGGTGTCGATCGATATATACAACAATGACCTGCACCTCCAAGTCGATGATTTCGTTGAGGCGGATGGCGGCGTGCACAACATCCGCATCATGCGTAACCGGGGGGTAAATACAGCGCAAAGTGGAATCAGCGCCCAACCCGTATTCGGGGGGCCTGCCTACTATATTAGAAATGTGCTCTACAACATACAGAAGGGAGGAGCGCTTAAGATTCACGGTGGGGTACCGGGCCTCACCGCCTATCACAATACGTTCATTGCGGAAAACAACGGGGGTGGCGGACACCCCAATTCGAACTACCGGAATAATTTGTTCCTCGGTTCGGATGGGCCCACCCACATTTCTCGATTCCCTTATACAACCCCCTATTCTATCGCTGACTACAACGGCTATCGGCCCAATCGAGGCCCTGATAGCCCCAAAGGACAATTCAGGTGGCTGTCGCCCCAGGGCGAGTGGAAAGAGTTTGAAACATTAGCGGATTTAAGAAAAGCGAGCGGCTTGGAAACTCACGGAATCGTGGTCAACTACAATGATTTTGAGGATCTGCAGAAACCGATTCAAGGACCGGTGGGCACCCCCTTGGGTGAAATGCCTGGTCCTGTCTATCATGCGGTGGATCTCAACTTTAAACTTAATCCGAACGGGAAGGCGGTCGACGCCGGCGTTGTCATTCCCAACGTGAATGACAACTACAAGGGCAAGGCCCCCGACCTAGGGGCCCTCGAAGTAGGCGGGCCTCCTGTGATCTACGGAGCACGCCACCTGGATCCCAATCAAGAGTTCTATCGTTGATAGCCGTAAAAACCCATCGTTAGTCAAGTAAGTCTACTCGGCTTTCAAAGCATCTTCCAACTTAGTTGAAAGACATGAAGAGAGCCAACACGCCTAACTCATTTATATATGAGGAATATCGACTTTGATTCCGGCGACAGAGGTATTTTCAATAACCATTTCCGGTGTGATCATATCCGAAATGCAGCAGGAAATGTTGGGGTTTTGCAGCGCCCACAAATACGCTTTCGCATGTTTAGACATGTCACCTACGATTGCGGTATTCAATTTGTCTATGCGCCACTGCGGTGTATCTTCCATGCTTATGATTCGGGCAACTTTCATGGCGATGATCCCCATCCCCTTTGTATTTGCCTTGTAAATGAGGCGGTCTAGTGCGGCATGGTTACCGATGTTGTAGGCGAACATTGCCCCGTCGTAAAACCCAAGGTCGATCGCTTGTTCCAGAAGGCCATCCACGTCATTGTGCATCGATAGGGCTGCGAACCGTATGAGGCCTTTCTCTTTCAGTTCTTCAAGGGTCTCCCGAATGTTCTCATCCTCCAGCATTTCGGGCATAGCCTCTCCGTGGGGACAGTAGAGCAAGTCGAAGTGATCAGTCTGTGTCGCTTTCAATGAATTATCCACCAGCTCGCGCATGCGTTTCTTGATGTCCGATTTCCACTTTTTCAGGCCACCGTACCGTTTCGTCACGAGGTAGCGGATATAAGTCGTTTCAATTTTCTCCTCCTGTTTGGGCCAGTATAGGAAATGATGACCGGGTCTGAGAATGCCGCGCTCCGCAATCATCTCTCTGGCTTCCTTCTTGAGGGACGCCTGCTTTTCAGAAGGGAGACCGTTAAGAATACAGTTTGAAAGCTGGGTTAAGTATTCATCGTAGAAACTGATTTTATTGGAAACGAACAAGTTGTCCCGATTCCCCGAACGCTTGAGGTAGGCACCTACTAGTTTCTCCGCTTGCCCGTTTTCATAAGCGGGCGATGTATCGATAAAATTCACACCTCGCTCATATCCGAGTTCAAAGGCCTTCACGTAGCTTTCGTCCTTCCATAAAGCGGTTCCCTGGACAACTTCCGAGAGCATCATTCCGCTCGCACCGTACATACGATAGGCCATATCGGGTTGCTTATTGCGCCATTCTTGAGGCTTGGCCTTCGCTGGGCTTAGAGAAGTCGCCGCTTGCGTTTTGCCCTGCAATAAATGAGGAGCTACCGCTAGCCCGATCGATGTGGCCGCGGTTCCTTTGAAAAAGGTTCTTCTACTGGGTTCTGGTTTTTTCATTTAAATTCGATTAGTTTTAAGGATGATACTATTGTCGCTGTTTGTCCCCGCAGATTCAATCGTTAAAGCGTATGCGGAAGACATCGTTGCCTGGCCAGCCAAGGAAGTTCGCGTAAAGCGCCTCGCTCTTCTGGGCTTGATGACCCAAGTACAGCGGCACATTCAAGCAAAATGCGGCACCGGCAGACTTCGAGGAATGGACTCAATTGCGATTCAACTGTGTGCATTAGCCTTTTTGGTCTGGTCACCTCTATGACTGAACCGCTATCATTTCTGAAGCGAAAAGCATTATGGCACACACCACGTACAAAGAAGACTCCCAGCCCACAATTGACGGTCCGGCCGAATACTTTACCGGCAAGGTACGCGTGCAATCGGTGTTTCCGACGAATGAGACCGCACACTATTCCAGCGCCTACGTAACTTTCGAACCCGGTGCCCGAACCGCTTGGCACACTCACCCTGCAGGACAGCATTTCGTGGTGACCGACGGTATCGCCTGGGCCCAATCCTGGGGCGGTCCCATCGAGGTGATTAACAAAGGAGAAGCCGTATGGTTTCCTCCCGGCCTGAAGCACTGGCACGGCGCTTCGCCCGACACCGCCATGACCCATCTCGTGGTCACGGGATCGCTTGACGGAAAAAGCGTCGATTGGCTGGAGAAGGTCTCGGATACGCAATACAGCGACCGGTAACCATCCGATTGCTCCCGCTTACAATCCGTAAAATTTATAGGCGTTGCTCGCCAGGACTTTCTCCATCGCGGTCCGGCCTTTGGGTTCCAAGAATTCGAATACAACAGCCTTGTATGACGCGTAGCTACCGCCACGCAGGGTCACCGGCCAGTTGCTACCATAGATCAAACGATCTTCGCCGAACACCTTCCAGAGTTCATCGAGTACCGGCTTATAGAATTCGAGATCTGTTGGAGACGGTTGCCGACGCGATTGCTGAAACAGCCCCGATACCTTGCAATAGACGTTTGGGTTACGGGCGACTTGAGCAAGGCTTTGCGCCCAAACAGGATCCAACGGCTTTCCGTCGATAACAGCCCCGGCGACATGGTTGATTAGTATCTTCAGCGTTGGAATTCGTTGAGCGATCCGGTCGACATCCTCTAGGGTGAAATTCGCCATGAGAACATCCAAGGTTTGATCCCTGTCAGCCATCAACTTCAGGTCGCGCCACACGGCATCGTTAAAGAAGTCGTCGCCCCGAGGTCTGTCTCGCAGGCGTATCCCAACGAAACGCGGGTCTGCGGACAGCGCTTTCAGATTCACCGCAAAATCCGGTGATCCCAGTTCGAGGCTACCCACCAATCCAATGTACCGCTCGGGTTCGTCCTTAACCAAATCGAGAACCCATTGGTTGTCTGCCAACAACGTACTCGCCTCAACAATGACCGTAGCCGTAATGCCGTTTTCATCACAAACTCGAGCCCAGTCGGGAGGAAGAACGGGGCGATAGAGAACCGTATCCGATTGGGGAGGCCAAGGCACACCTCCATCACGTGTCGTGTCGTAGAGATGGATATGCGTATCAACGATTGGGAGGCTCTCACGCTGGCCACAACCTGGGGTAAAGACTACCATTAAAGTGATAACCGCAGCGGCATTCAGTGAGTATAGGCTCATACGGAAAACTTACTCCCTACTAATTTTAGTTCAATAGAAGAATGGGCCGACCGAACTCATCGCATTGGGAGACAGAAACGCTACTACATTTACCTCCAATAGTCGGATGCTCACAAGGGATAAAAACCTCACTTACCATCGGCCAATCAACTCTAGCTACAATATTTCTGCTATCAACGAAGGTCGTGCGACTACCCTCCAAACATAAGGCCTACTCTTTACCCTTTTTCTTCGCGACCTCTTCTTCGTATTCTTTTTTCAGGTCTGGCCTCAGAGGATACACGTCGCTGAAACGGTACTTTCTGCTACGGACCAGCTCCCGCTTATACTCCTCTTCATCTCTGTGCTTGATCGATTTCTCGATGACTTCATCCGCTATGCTCGCAGGGAAAAACAGAACCGCCTCGTCGGTGCCAAGAACGATATCGCCGGGAAGCACAGCAGCATCGCCAACTCGGATAGGAACATTCCAGTCCACCCCGTTCTGAGTGGCTCCGGCAGGATGGAATCCCTCGGCAAAAACAGGGAAGTCTTTCATCTCTTTCAGTTCGTCTAAATCACGGGTGGAACCCCAGAGAATGGCGCCACGGGCTCCCGACATTTGAGCGCCCAAAGCCGAAATGTCTCCGAAGAAAACGCCCCCTTCGACCCTCCCTCCAAGATCGACTACCAGAACATCGCCAGGCTTTGATTCTTCCGCGGCACGTGAATGGTATTTCGAGGTCCACCCA
>JAUHWE010000469.1 GCA_030424825.1 Verrucomicrobiia bacterium | reverse complement strand
CCCGGCTCAGCGCGCGCTCGGCGGCGATGAAGCGCTGCTCGGCGTCCGCGCGCTCGTCCTTGGCGATGTAGACGCCGTTCTCGGCGTCAAAGAGGAGGAGGAGCTCCTCGTTGGGGACGGCGTCGAGCAGGCTGCGGTCGACAACGTGAATCTTGGTCCGGTCGAAAGAGAGGAGGTAGAGGTGATTTCCCAGGTCAGTCGCCTTGCCGATCCCAATCGAATAGCGATTCCCTCCGCTTCCGAATTCCAGGGTGAGGCCTGGAGGGGCGAGGCCATACTCCGCCAGGCTCGAACCCGCTTGACCAATGCGGTCTGTGCCGAATGAGACTTTTGTATCCAGAAACTGAAGCTGGGTAAGAATGCGCTCGACCGCAAATGTGTTTGCCGGCCACCGGAAGGGCTCGGTCAACATCCATTCGTTTTCCTCTTTCTCAAGGGTGAGGGCTCTATTCTTGTTGTTGTCGAAAATGCGCAGGTAGTCGATATCCACCGCTAGGGAAGCGAGGGCGTTTGAGTCTTCCCCATCGAGTCCAGAACGGTCGCTCCACGGGTCTACATAGAAGATGTAGGTTAGTAGACCTAGGAGGATTATGAGCAGCGTGAGTGTTATTTTCAGTCGCATAACGGCGTTACTGCCTTCGGGCCAAGTACATAAGGATTCCCAAGAACCCGACGAGCAAGGGCGGGCCTAGCCAGATGAGATACCGGGAAACGAGAAGCTGTTCCATGCTCAAGTCCAGTTTCACCTTTTGTATCGGTCGGGGAGGAATGTTGAGTTGGGCGACACGGTCGATCGCGTAGTTGATGGCGTTGAGGGCGAGAAAGAGGTTTCCAGAGGCTTGTATTCGGTTGTTTGTGATGAAGCTCGATGTGCCGATTACAATCAGACGGCCCCCGGGAATGCTGATTCCCAGTGAGGAATCGACTCTCTTTTCAGAGACGGCGGCGATCCGCACGGGACCCTTCAAATCGACCACTGGATCGTAGGTGGGAAAACCTTCATTGGAGTAATTCTTTTCGCCCCAGCTAAGCTCCGAGGTCGCCATGAGTTCCTTCACGATGAGTGATTCGTCAATCGGTCGGCCAGGATCTTCGCGCACGACCCGCGCGCGATCGGTGATGATAGACATGTTCAAATTCAGCAACTTCTCCGTTATCGGATGGGGGGCAAAGCGACGGACCATGAGATCCCCCCCGTCGATGAGGCTGTTGCGGCTGGCTTCGACGGCGAGCGCCTTGTCGGTCAAAAGCCCCCATTCGAAAAGCAGGTCGTCCAGTCCATGTTCCGCGTCCGGTTCTAGAAGGAGAAGGACACGGCCTGAATCGCGCCGTAGATAGCTCTTCAGCAATTCCTGTTCTCGCGGAAGGATCTTTGTTTTCGGAGCGGGAATCACCACGAGAGCGGCATCCTTGGGGATTTCTTTCTTATCCGAGAAATCCAAAGTGGCGGTTTTCAGGTTCCGGCTCTTCAACTCGTCCATCAATTTGGAGATGCCTTGCGTCGGGGTGAAATCATTCGGATTGAGCTCCCCGTGGCCGGTTGTGAAATAGATGACAGGTATATCTTTCTGGGAAATCTCGAGTATCGTTCGAGTAAATACGTTTTCCCCAAGAAATTCCCGTAGTTCGCCGTTTGCCACACTGTAGAGCTCGTTGATCTGAATCGACTTGTGCGTTTCTAGTCCGGGAGTTCTAAAGATAATGGCGTTGTCCTCCGTGATATTGAGCTCTTTGGTACGTCTGGTTTGCTGGTAAATATCAACGTATTCCACGGTCACGCGATTCTCGCCCTGGTTGCGGGTTTCGTATTCGTATTCGCTAAGCAAGGACTTGACGTCGTAGTAAATGTCTCGAATGCCCAGATCGGCGCTTTGATCCGACAGGGTGACGATAATCTGAATCGGCTGTTCGAGCTGCTGCAGATAAGCCACGGTCTGGGCGGACAAGGTGTACGTGCGACCGATTGTGGTATCGATTCGCTTGTACGACCGCATGGCAATCGCGTTGACGGCTGCCAGAATGAGAAAGACCAGAATGAACTGGGCGATCGTGTGAAGCGTATCGACGATCCGGTTAGACTGGTAGGACTCAATCAAGCTCATACGGCTAGCAGCCTCCTTCCCGATACTCAAGGATGAGGATGCTGAGGAAGAGAAAGGCGAGGGAGCAGCTTCCGTAAAGCACGATTGCCCGAGTGTCGATGATGCCGGAGGAAAAGTCCCTCATGTGCTGGAGGACATCTGTGTGGTTGGCGAGGATTTCAACCCATCGAGGCTGGTCGATCCACGGGAGGGCGAGTTCGTCGAGAAAGCTGCCCACGACGATAAAGCCGAAAACAAGCGAGAAACTAACAATGCCTGCTATGAGTTGGCTTCGAGTCAGGGCGCTGGCGAAAATGCCTAAACTGAGAAACAGGCCACCGCTAACCGCGACGTAGGCATAGCCGCCAATTATGGGATACGGATCGAAGAGGGAGTCCTCCTGGACGAAAGAGTAGAACAGAATATGAAAACTGCCGGTGAAGGTCCAGAGGAGGGCATAGTAAAGGTAGCCGGCGCAAAACTTAGAAAGGATCACTTCCGTTGCCGTAACGGGCGTGGTCATCAGGGTCTCGATTGTTCCAGTCGCCCGTTCCTCGGCCACGCTCTTCATCGTGAGGAGGGGCACCATGAAAAACACCGGGAGGAAGAAAAGCCGGAAAAAAGTAATGGAGGGGTTTTCCTCTTTAGGATCGCTCGCGTAGTCGAGCAGTATCAGCTGAAAGAGAAACCCCATTATCAGCAGAAACAGGAATGCGGCGATATAAGTGCTCGGATTGATGAGAAGCTTCCAGAGCTCGTTTCGCAATAGAGTAATGAAATGTCTCATCGATGAACTACCCTGCGGTCGAAATCTCCTTTTTCGCTGTATCCGAATCCTCAGTCTCCGCTTTCTGGGCGAGACCGGTATCCAAGGTCTCCCAACTGCGACGCGTAGCCGCTAGGAAGACGTCTTCCAGCGGAGCCTCTCGCATTCGTAGCGATCGCGTTCGGATGAGTGGATTGTTTGACAAGCAACTGAAAAGCATTTCCCCATAGTCATGACGACCAGGAATACGAATGGTTACTTTGGAAAACCCGCGCTCGTCCGCTTCAGTGAACTGGGCGATCTCTAAATTAGCGGCGACGTTTTTCAGCGAATTGCGAAGATCACCCAAATCTCCATTGATCTCGAGTTCGTAAATGGTGGAGTCGATGAACGTTTCCCGGAGTTCGTTTGGAGTGCCTTTGCCGACGATTTTTCCGCCGTTGATGATAACGACCCGGTCGCAGGTCATCTCAATCTCGGGAAGGATGTGGCTGGAAATGATGACGCTCATTTTCCCTCGCAAGCTGGCGATCAGGTCTCGGATCATGATGACCTGGTGGGGATCCAAGCCAATCGTCGGTTCGTCCATGATGATCACCTCGGGATGGGCTAAAATCGCATCGGCAATTCCGACTCTCTGGCGGAATCCTTTGGAGAGTTTTCCGATAATGCGGTCGCGGGCTCTTGTAAGGTCGCAGCGTTCCATGACTTCATCGACGCGTTTGCTGCGGTGCCGCAAGGGGAGCTCCTTCAGTCGAGCTCGCCACTTGAGGTATTCCCTTACTCTGAGCTCAAGTGGCAGCGGATTGTTTTCTGGCATGTACCCAATCCGCCGCTTGATTTCGTGGGGTTGGGAGGCAACTGGGTAACCGCAGATCCTAGCGATTCCAGAAGTCGCTCGCGTGTAGCCGGTTAAGACGCGCATGGTTGTGCTTTTTCCCGCCCCATTGGGACCCAGAAAGCCTACAATCTGGCCCTTAGCTACCCTGAAGGAAATTCCTGCGACGGCTTCGAGTTTTCCAAAGCGCTTGTGCAGGTTTTCGACTTCTATTGTATATTCCTTATGATCCACTTTCTAGGGCTGACTTATTTTGAGCTCAACGATCCGAGAAACAAAGAGAGGCTTACGGATGGCCGCAATCCCAATATCTATTCGTCGAAAGACCGCTAACTGGATGACCGAAATCACCTTCGACTTCACTTGTGACCCCGTCTCTGCCTGTCGCGTTCATTTTTCAATCGAAACCTCTCCCGCCCGTATGAGAATTCGTGAGCCATCCGCCCGCTCTAGTATGAGGGCTCCATGGGTATCGATCCCCCGAGCAACGCCTGTAATCTTGTCCTTTCCTTGAAGAAGGCTCACTTCGCGGTTTTCGAGGGCGTCGTACGCATTCCACTTCTCCTTTAACTGGACTCGATGCGTATCCGACACAAAGCGTTCGTAGGCTAGCATGACTCTACCGGCGAGTGCAGCCGTGAATCGGTTGATGTCTTGGGCGGCGCCGGTTTCCTGGCGAACAGACGTAGCGATCGCCTTCAATTCCTGAGGCCAGTCATCTGTAATACCGTTCACATTGAGGCCGATTCCCAGGACGACATCACGCGTTTGATCCGCGTCCATGCGGGCTTCTGTCAATATGCCGGCGACTTTTCGACCATTGATGTGGATATCGTTGGG
>JAUHWE010000005.1 GCA_030424825.1 Verrucomicrobiia bacterium | reverse complement strand
GGTTCCCATCGAACCCTACCCGATCTATAATCTCGCGCATCTCGTCGTGGATACGGGCCACTTCTCGAAGTCCGATCTCATGAATTTCTTCTGAGCTCAACTCAGTCGTGGTCGTCTGCCGTAATGATTCATCGTAAAACGCATCCCCATCCTTAAACTTCCATACGCCATCCTCTGTCGTCGCTCTCGCTTCCTGATTTTTTAGAAAATCAATGAGTCGTTCGTAGGCAGGTTTGACAACATCCACCAGCGCCTTGCTTGCCTCCTGCTGCAGCATCACCTTCTGCGGCTCGTCCATATCTAGCGCTTGGATCTTCTTGCGAAAGTCACCCCATAAAGCCGAGTCTTCACCGGAATTGCTGAAAGGAGGTCCCGTTATGATATTCTGGCAAGACTCAATGGCCCGAGGATAGACAAATTTTGGCGGCATAACTCCAATCGATTCCCGCAGTTTCAAATTCTCAATCAGTTGGCCGAACACCTTCTCTATTCCCTTGAGGCGCGAAACGTAGGCTTCCGCATCGGCGGCTTCAGTCACAAGATGCATGTTAATCAAAAAGGAAGCGACATCGGTATGCCGCCCAAACATCTGATTCACTGGGTAGTTGTAATGACGATACTTGAATTTCCGGATGGAATCTTCCGCATTTTGGATCGCCAGTCGATAGCTGATCTTGGTCTGAAGGTCGAGCAGGTCATAATCGATGGATGACTTTAGCCACTCCATATTCTTTTTCGTGATTGCCAGTTCACGAAGTTCCACTTCTTCCGACGCATTATCCCATTCCCCATAGTCTTTCTTTATCCCCAAGTAGGTTTGCCACTCCGGGAACCGGTCTATCTTATCGTTGTAGACCCGCTCGAAAAAATCGTTAGCCTTCTTGGACTCCGCAATTACTCGTGGATCGTCCGCAGCGAGAACGTGCCCCAAAACCCCCAAACAGACTACCATTACAAAAATAAGCCTCTCTGCCATTCCGCTCATTCAATAGGGATTTTACAAAATCTAAAGAAAAATAGAGCCAACTGCCCAACGATGACGCATCACTTCACATACCCCGCTTTACGCCCATCCTTACTCATCTCTTCCTGGAACGTGACCGCCATACCACGGAGTTTACGCGTTACTTCACGATTAGTTACCGAAGCCTTCTCGCCTAAATCGTTGGTAAGGTCGTACAGCTGCAATGTCGGGTTCAGCACTAGCTTCCACCTTCCTGACCTCACCGCTGCCAAGGCTCCTTGGCTTCCGTGATAGAAGAATGCGTTGAGGTACTCTTCCTTCGTAAACAATGGGCTCCATTCCCCCGCGAAATCCAGCGTCCGACGCAAAGGAATATCGCTATTCAATGACTTATCATGGATTACCGAAGGAATCGTATCCGCTTTTCCTGACAAGTATAGACTCAAATCACGACCATCGATCACTCGATCATCTGGTATTCGAATCCCCGCGAAAGTAGCTAAAGTCGGATACCAGTCCATGGCCGAAACAACTTCTGAAGATTCGTATTCTGAGCGAATGCCCACACCTGGCCCCCATGCGATGCAAGGGACGCGAATACCGCCTTCGTAAGTGGAGAGTTTTCTACCACGAATCAACTGACTCTTGTCCCTGCCAGGACCGCGACCATTGTCCGACGCGTAAATGACGACTGTCTCATCTTCGATTCCAAGTCGAGCCAGCGCATCGAAAATCCTTCCCACATTGTAATCCAACTCTTGTATCGCGTCACCGTACTCACCGAAATCCGAAGTTCCTTTGAACGCCTCACTCACACCCAATGGATTGTGCAGCATCGTGTGCGGCAGGTAGACAAAGAAGGGATCATCTCGATCTTTCTCCATAAACGCGATTGCCTCATCAGTGTATCGCTGCGTCAATTCTGCGGGATCCGCCGGTCGTTTGACAACTTCGTCATTGCGCATCAAAGGCACCCCACCGAGATCGTCAAAATAGACCACCTCAACCGGGTCCAAATTGTGCAGCAGTCCAAAGTAGTAGTCGAAACCCTGCTCTCGCGGCAGAAAAGGTTCTTCAAATCCCAGATGCCATTTCCCAATACAGGCCGTTCGGTATCCGTTTTGCTGGAACAGCTCGCCCAATGTCAGTTCGTCCGGATGCAAACCGCGACGGGAATCCGCTCGATGCACCCAGGTTTCCATCCCTACCCGACGCGGGTAGCACCCCGTTAGCAGCCCTGCACGAGATGGACTGCAAATCGGGGCCGCCGCATAGTAGTCCGTAAAGCGGATCCCCTCCTTCGCCATGGCGTCGATTCGAGGTGTCTCAAACTCCGTCGCTCCGTAGCACCCCAGATCATAATAGCCCTGGTCGTCTACGAAAATAAAAACAATATTCGGGCGATCCTCTCCAGTCACCTGGATACTTAAGCCCACAAGGAGGAAAAAAAGAGCAGTGAAAATCGAAGCTGTCCGAATTGCGGTCATCCAAACATAAAGGGCATATGGGCTCTTCCTCACCAGACAAAATATTCAACAATTAATACGAGAGCGCCTTACCGCATCATTTCCGGATTTTCCGGTTCAGGTGGTTCACCTTTCTTTTGAGCCTCTTCTCTACGCTTTTCAGCGTCCTTGGTCATCCCTCTTTGAATCAGCACCGCAACAACGAAAAAACCGATGACAACCAGGGACAAAATGACGATTATCGAAAGGATCAGGCTCATTTCATCAAGGACTAACCCTCAAAGCCTCCTTTCACAAGCTGATTAATCGACTATCTCACTCGCCCTCAGCCGCACTCTAAAAATGCCGGCAACCGGCCGCAAAACACAAACCCACCACCGATTCCTCGTACACCCTAGTCGCCATTGACGCGCGTGTCCTGCCGAGGCTTGCGGCGATTTATTAGCTTTGCCCTCCTGAAAGGCTCCACTATCCGGACTTAATGGACACGCGCTAATTCAATTGCCTACATTCGCAAAGCGGCTTGTTCAATCTTCAGCAAATATTCGGCGACGTATTCCTTTGGCTTGAGCTGCTGGGCTCTGCGCAAGTGCTTAGCTGCTTGACGGTAGTCTCTCTCCGAGACATTCAGCTGGGCCAAAGTCAGGCACGCCTGATGCTCAAACGTGCCGATCTTACTTGCATTTTCCGCGTAGTATTTAGCTTTTGTTAAATCCCCTTTAGTTTTCTCCAAATCCGAAAGAGTCAGCAAAGCGTATCCATTCATCGGATCCTTGTCTACGATCTTCTTGAGATACCCCGAGGCCAATTCTATATCATCCTTATCCATCGCTATACGCGCCTTCAAGTTCAAGTGTTCAAGCGTTTGCGATTCATCAAGACCTGTCCCGATAGTTTGATCAATTTTTGCGACGAGATCCTGGGCTTCCTCCAAAGCGCCCAACATCAATAGGGAGTTGGCAACCTCGAAAATCCGGCTAACTCGAATTTGCCCCGTTTGCAGAGCTAGATTGTAGTTCTCCAGGGCCGGCCTTACCAGTCCTTCATTTAACAGCAAATCACCCAACAAGGTCAATGACGGTCCATCCGCCTTACCAATTTCTCGTACAACTAAAAGGTTTGCAGCCGCCTTCCCAATTTCACCCATACTCATGAATTGGTTTGCTTGCAGTTTCCACCAATCCGCATTCGCGGGCTCTTTCTCGATAAACTCATACAGCATTCCAATGGCTTCTTCTCTCTGATCAAGCGCGATATGGCACTGCAGTTTCCCAAGCTTCCAGTCTCGGCTTTCCGGAGCTAACATGATCGCAATACGATAGGCGTCCAAGGCACTGGAAGGCTTGTCTAAATTGATGTAACAGTAGCCGATAAGTCCATACAATGACCCGTCCCCGGGTTGGATCTCGAGAGATTTCTGAAGCATGGGTAGCGCTTTCGTGTAATTTCCCTCAGCTACGCAGGCTCGGCCCGAATTGAAATAGGCTAACGCGTAGCTAGGAAATTTTTTGATCGCCTTCTCATAGGCCAGTATGGCGTTCTTACTGTCGCCTTCCTGATAAAGGAGGTTTCCCAAAATGTAGTCGAACGCCGCGCTGCTATTCGGGTTTAAAACAGTTTGCAACTTGCCAATTGCCTCCTTCGGCGCCTCTGAGATCATCGGCACGATCTCGTCGAAGAGAGCTTTTTCCTCCGCCGTTATCTTAGGGTTCACCTCAGACTGCCCTAAATAACTCTGGGCAAATCGAGCTCGAAACGAAGGATCGTCCCAACTCTGTTCCGTTAGGGAATAGACCTGAGCCTGGACCGCACAAGCGGCAAAGCAAAGCACTAGAATAGTAACACACATTTTCCTGTTTTGTATTTTCATTTCGAATTATTGCCACGCAATCGGGACTTTAAAAATGAGCCTCGCTTGGACCGGATTACCCGCTACAGTTGGCGGAGAGTAAACAAGCGTATTCATAAATTTAATAAAGATTGATTCATATTCACTAGAAGAGGCCTCAATTGTCCTAAGGTATTGAACAGACCCATCCTCCTTAATGACTCCCTCAAAATGGACGGATCCCGGCACTTTCTCCCGCTTCATTTTGGGGGTCCAGATGATACGACCTTGTCTGATTTTTCGCGGTGCCGCATCGAGATCACTAATCTCAAACATGCCTATCTGCTCCATTGTTTCTTCCGCATTCACACTCACTCCGCCCAACCCAAAGCTCGCAGCCAAGGCTCCTCCGACCCCAGGATTGAGAGCCATATTTAACTGCGAAAGCGACAACTGAGGCGGGGGCGGATCCATCTCAGGAGGGGCCTCCTGTTCCGGTGGAGGCTCAGGCGGAGGCGGCTCCGGCGGGGTGAACTGTGGCGGGGGCACCGTGATCTCGAATTGTCTCACCTCCATGTCTGGCTTCTTTAATCCCGCCAAAAACTGAGTAAACGGAAGCATACCGAACATGATCAGTACGGCCACCAAGGCCAACAAGGTTGAGCCAACAGGAAATCTTTTGAAGTTCGCGCTGTTGAATACTGTGTAGTCCCGGATCATGCTGCCTCCATTCAACCTTCAGTCGCTAAGTTAACCGTGTTTGCGCCTGCCAACTTGCATTCGTCATGGACTCGAGTATACAGGTCGATCGAAACGGTTTTGTCAGCCTGAATGATCACTGGCATTTGCTCTTTAGAGACCAATTGTCTCACAATTGACCTTACGCCCGAGATTCCAACTTCCTTCCCTCCATAGACCACTTTGCTTTTATCCGTTATGGCAATTAGGATACTATTTTTATCAAGATCCGCAGCCGACGCCGCCTGCGGTTTGTTAACATCCACTCCTGTCTCCTCTACAAAAACAGTCGTTACGATAAAAAATATTAGAAGGATGAATACCATATCGATTAGAGGAGATATGTTGATCTCGTCACTCTCCGATTCGCCATCTAGTATTGAACGTCTCTTTTTCATTTTATTATTTTTACGCGAAGCTTTGCCTCTTTTTCTCAAATTTTAGAATAGTCTGAATTTCCAAACGAGTTATAAATTGCTCAAGCTCTCCTAATTGCTTTTTAACTACGGAGATAAAAACATAAGCTGGAATCGCCAACACGAGACCAGTCTGTGTTGTAATTAGCGCCTCAGAGATTCCCCCGGCTACAAGATCGATGGTGTTTCCTCCTGCACTCACAGATAGTCCGAAAAACGTGCTCAACATACCCACTACCGTACCGAGAAGTCCTGTGAGCGGAGCGACCCCTACCAGGATCGTACAGAACTGCAACCGTTGTGTAATTTGAGGCAGATAGGATGTTCTCAGTTCATCAAATCGACTTCTTATTTTCTCGTTTGAATTGACCCCCTTTTGGGTAAACTCAATCATCCGAGCGATCTCCCCTTTCGCATCTTGCGGCATGTCTACCCAGTGTCCCCATTCGTCTGGGTCTGTCTTGAAAAAACTATTGCCCTTCATGTGCAGATAAAGTTCGAAGATCGCGAAATAGATGAGAAGTCCCAATCCTGCGAGAGGTATCATCAGCCATCCCCCAGCGAACCACAGATCCAAAGTTTCGATTATCAACGTATTCATTTTATCTCTTTTGCGAATCAGTTAAGCTGCAGATATCGATTTTATTCCATTAATGAAGCTGATTGACATTTTCTCCATTCTAGCGAGAAACGATTTAGCCTTTCTGGAAAGCAATGCATAGAGCAGTAGACTCGGTATCGCTACGATAAGACCAAACTCGGTAGTTATGAGAGCTTCCGAAATTCCTCCCGAGAGAGATTTCGCGTCTCCTGTACCAAATATTTTGATACGATTGAAAGTATTTATCATACCCGTTACCGTTCCCAGTAGACCTAGCAATGGAGCAACAGCAGCTGTGACAGAAATAAATGGCAGCAGCCTCATGACTTTCGGCTGGGTTTCGACGATAGACTCATAGAGAATTTCATCAACCAATCCCGCATCATGCTTACTGTATTTTACCCCTTGCTGAAGCATCTTGCCAACGGGACCCGGAGCCTGATTGGCGAGGGCCGCCGCCTTTTCTGAATCACCACTCGCCAAAGAGGAAAGAATATCTGCCAAAATCCCTTCTCTTGGCTTGGGAATTGAAAATATCTCAAAGGCCTTAAATGCCGCGACAACGAGTGAAAGCGCTGCAAACGAAAGAATAGGGTAAACCCAGATTCCTCCTTTTTCAATGTGCTCGAACAGAGATTCACGAGTCGCAGCAATGGCCATCGCGTTGTTCAAGGTTGAATCTAACGGAATGATTGCCCCTGTCTCCCTTGCCAAACTGGCAATTGCCTCATCATAACGTCCTTCAGCTATGGTGACCACTGCCGGATCCATCGAGGCCCCCTGTTCAATCACTCCTGAAGCGCCTGTATTACTTGCGAAAAAGGTCACCGGACCAAATCGCATGAAGGTCCCTTCCGAAAGAACGCCATTTTGAAGCACTGCACTGCCCGGATAACGAGCGCCGCCTGAAAGGGACTCCATTCTATCCAAGGCAACTGAAATCACTGCGTCCTGAAGCGCGAATTTCTTCGATAGATCCAAATAGGGGTCTTCCGCTGCGGCCTCACTTGCTTCTACAACGGAAAGATACTGCGCTACTTCTGAAGGGTCTAGTTGAGAACCGAGCGTACGACCGAATTCCGCAGTGAGGTTGATCAGATAGTCAACCACTTCCCCCTGGGCTTTCAGCTCTGCTTCGAAAGCAGATATGTCGGCACTTAGATTGTCCCGTAGTCTTTGGGCCCGATCCGCCTTCTTACGTATCTCACGCAGACCCGCGAAGAGTTCATCTCGCTCTTTTGCTATAGGAATCTTTTCCGCCGCAATCTCATTGCGAAGCTGGCTCAATCTCAAAACGGCTTCCTCAAGCTTGGATTGAGCCCGACTGGAAACTTTCTCGAGTGAAACCTGCCCCATCAACGGAGTTCCTACCAAAGCAGCGATAAACCATATTGCCTTCAATTTTCTCATTTGTGCCTTTTCTATTTCTGTCCTAATTAGGGAGTTACAATTTTTGCTGGCAAACCCACGAAAACGGCTTCCTTGCTTCGATCATAGACCGCAACCAGATCCTGGATTTTTTTTGTCAAAGTAGCGTCCGAAATCCATTCCCATCCATCTTTGTCGTCAATTCTAGGGTGTCCGTATCCTGCATACGTTCCACTGCCATCTACAAAATAGGCGTAAGCTAAACCGTAATACAAAGTGGTTACCTCTCTCGAGGTTCCGTCAATCTCCTGAATCCCAGTATCCTTAGAGATTACCCCTTGAAATTTATCAAACTGAGTCATAATAACGACCACGTTTTGCATTCTCAAAGTAAGCGGAATGTCCTCCCTTTGGCTTTCTCGTGGAATTCGCTTCAAAGGTGCCTCTACTAGTTTCAGGAAAACGTTGGGCCATTTTTTAGACTGTTCTAGAATTTGAGCTTCGTAAGAGAGAACTGCCTCCTCTACATCTTTCATGACGGAGTCATACTCTTCTTTCTTCAGATCAAGCTCTTCTCTTTTTCGCTCTCCGGCTGATGCTGTCTCATCGGCAGCACTGATAATCTCTTCGAGGCGTACGACCTCTTCCTTCATGAATTCGATAGAGTTTTGGATCACTTCCTTTTCCACCGCCCATTCACTCTCGTCAGCAGCTAATTGCTTCTCTACCTCAACCCATTGACTCAGAGCGCCCTGCGCGCTTTTGACTGATTCTAACCCCCAAAGGGTGTTCCCTATAAGTCCTCCAGCGACTAGTATCGACAATTTAATTTTAATCATATCGTTCATAGGTTTACATAGCGATCAATCCGCATTCCGTTTGCCGCAATTTGTGATTAATTTTATAATACTGATTATCTTTCTCAAAAAGTCGCGACGCCAGTCCAGAGGCGCTCGGCGCCGCGACCTACTTATATACGAAACGAACTACTAACCTAAATTCATTTCCCACCCTTCTAGAAAGAAGTATCGAACTTCAACGTGTACTGCCGCCCACGATCAGCAAGAACTTGCCCATCTTCGTCATTGTAAGAGCGGGCTAGCCAAAAATACTCGTCCGTAACATTGTACGTATTGAGAGAAACCTTCCAACCTTCCAGAGCAGTATCCGGCTTTCCGGTATAACTTATGCCCGCGTCAAATACTACATAGGAATCAAGCGGCTGAGTATTTAGAGTGTTTACATATACACCATCGTAGTACTTGCCCCCAAAAGTCAGCCGTACAGGACCCCTAGTGTAGATCGCATCAAAACTTGCGGTAAGAAATGGCGTATTCCCCAAATCGTTGCCAGAGATGTCTTCGTAAATCTCATAAGCCAGGGGATTGCTGGTGGCAGCGACTCGGTAGCCCGGATCAGCCGTAGGGATAGGATCTCCATCTTCAATGAACACAACGGAATCCAGCAAGTCCTCCTGAAAGGTGGTTTCCTGAAGCGCAATCGAACCGCTGAACCTAAGTCCCTCTACGGGAGTCGCAATATCGCCGGAGGCTTCCACACCCCAAGAGTCAACTCCTCCTACATTCTGATATACACTGTTTCCCGCAGCGCCCGCATTCGCCGAATCGATGGGAACGGCCGAAGCGAGAATCCGATCTGTATAGGAAATCTGGTAGGCCTGAACCGTGTAGTTCCCGAAACCTGCACTTCCGCGAATACCAATATCAAAGTTGTCGGAATATTCCGGTTTCAGAATATCAGCATTGAAGGTATCCCCCGCAGTAGTGATTGTTCCTGAATTTGGAGTAGCCATATTCTCCGAGTAGTTGAAGAAAATCTCTTTGTTGTCACCGAGAGCATAAAGCAAACCGAACTGAGGAAGGAAATAGTCTTCGTAAGTCGTAGAACGCTGCGTTTCTGTATTGGCAAGCCACTCACCGATACTCAGGAATCCTCGAGCGTCTCGATCTAGCTTAATCGCCTTAACGCCTGCTATGACATCGAGATTTCCATCCATCATAGTAAATGTGTCTTGTACCCAAAACTGCATAACATCCTGATCAATATAACGCGTGTAGTTGGTAAAGTTAAACTGGTCGTACCGGTACTCTCCTAGGACATTCCCTCCATCAAGGTTATAGTTGGGCCGCTCCGTTCCATGATGATCAAATTCATACCAAGATCCTATCACAAACTTGTTGTTTTCCGTATTCCAGGTATAGTTCGCTGACACACCGTAGCGGTGTCCTCCGAAGTTTTCATCTCGAGCCGTTCGCCCCGGAACGCCAGGCACGAATTCCACCCCATCAGAATAAGCAAGGGTACCTGGAGCAACAATCGCGTGTTCAGAGCTATATTCTTCAACAATCTCTCCACTTTCGCTAACCGGATTGCCTAAGGTGTCGTACCACATTTGTCCCCAGATATCGGTGCGGGATGGATCGTTTTGAAAGGCAGCCCGCACTTGAGTTTGAGTATAGGCCTGATCCCGCCCCCAAAGCCCGTAATTGTCTTTATCTTGATAATAGGGAATGATTGACAACGATTTACCATTTTCTAGATCAAAGTCGAATGACATCCTTTGTAGCGTATCCATTCTTCCATTGCGCCACTTATCATAGTAGATCGCGTTAACACCTTCCCCCGGGCCAACGGTAGGATCCAGATATTTAACAGGGCCAAGATTTCGACCCTGATCCGAAAGATCACCATAATTGAAGGAACCTATACCCGGATAGTCCCATGGCGTATACTCGATATAACCTTGACCCGTACCTCGATAGTTACCTGCTTCGGCATCTTGCCACTCAGCGTAGTCAAGTCCCGCCGTGTCAAAGTCATCTCGATCGTTGTAGGTGAGACCATATGTAATATCTAACTTCCCCGATGGAAGCGAGTACTTGAATTTGACATCATTCCTTCGACCAATGCCCTTCCCTAGACCTTCCAAACCCCGCGGAGAAAACTCAAAGTGCGAGCCACTCACATAACCCGTCAGTCCGGGCACCATTTCACCAAATTCGTACTTGGCAAATAAACTCATGTGATCGAACGATCCATAAGCCAAGCTGATAAACGCGCCCGCTTCCGTCGACGGGTCCTTCGTGAAATACTGAAGCGACCCACCTAGAGCTTGATAAGCGGGAGTTGTCACATCTCCTGCTCCCTGAGACACTTTGATCGCGGTCAGATTCTGCGTATCAACGAGACGACCAATGGGTGTACCGTACCTCGCATCACTGTTTCCGACCGGGACTCCATCGAGAGTCACCCCTAGATTACTTATATTGAACGCTCGGACTCGAATATCGTTGCCGAACTCGTAGAAACCAAAGGGATCTCGCGTAACAACGTTCACTCCAGGAATCTTATCGACCAACTTCTCAGGCGTGACGCCTGGCATGGCAATTTCCAATGCTTCCAGATTGAGCGAATTGTTAGCTCGACTTTCACCCTGCCCTACAGCGGTAAAAGACTCAAGCACTTCCATTCCTTGGCCAAGGACCGATTGCGTCGATAAAGAAGCTGCGGCTAGACCGACAGCTGCGAAACTAGAGACGAAGTTCAGGAAATTGCGACCGAGCCGCTCTTTCCTGGGAGCTGCACACGCATAGTCGTGCCAGCCGAGTTCATTCAGCGATTTGTATTTAGACATCTTTTTGTTGGTTAAGTTACCGTTAAACCAATTCCCTTTCAGCATAATTGGTGCCACTTAGTTCCCACCGAAAGATAAATCCATTTTCTAGATTTGTCTGCTCTAACAAAGCTTTCGCTTTGGGTAGCCCACTATAATAATGATGAATACCTCTCCCCCTTGTTCAGTTAGGGTAAGGCTTTTTTGCATACAAAAACAATACGTTCAAAATTGAGCTATCCATCAAAATAGGGCATCCCATCTATCGATTTTAACCCTTCTATCCTACCCGAATTCCTCAGGAAGCAACCTGCTCCCCGTTGAGATACAGATTAACGATAATCGCCTCCACGTTGGCGCAAGCTATGCTCAAAACTGTCGAGGGGCCTTCCCTACAAAATAAAAAGATGTCTATTAATCTGAAACCACGAGCGTGGAGCTTCATGGCATTGCTTTGCCTATGTTCCAGTGCCCAAACCGTATTGCTATCCCAGACAGCGGGCACCACAGCGTCGTTTGGAGAATCCTCAGCGAACAAATCAGATTCTAAGCAAGAAGACGAAGTGAATTCGAGCCCGCGTGAACGCGGACGAATTCTGCAGAAAAGAAATCCCATTGCTTCGGAATACCAGATATTTGGCGAACTAGGAACGACCCCTGGGTCCGAGCTCGATGGAGAGGGGGTTGATTTCCGGGCCTTTTTCCCCACCAATAGCCTCTTTTCCGGTGCCAGTGAAGCGCTTACTCTGGAGTACAATTTCAACTACAACAATCTTTCCGGCAAAGCTGAAAGTGGCGGAGGAGTGAACTTTAAGCGTGTTTTTGGCGCAGAGAAAAACTGGGCTCTCTCTGCCCAGATCGGCTCCACCGCATCGGATCGGCAAATCGAGCACTTCGAAGCCGTCTGGCAGGAAACCGATCTGCTGGAAATCGAAGACGGCACAAACCTTAACCGAAACGAGGAAATGCCGCTCTACTACCTTGACAGGCCCAGATACTCGGTGGACGAAATTTATACCCGCAACACCGTCTACTCCGCTCAGATTGCTCGTCGATTAACTGAGAACCACACGATATTCTTCAACACCTACTACCAGGATTTCTCCGATCACTTCTACCGTAATCGAATTGAGCTTCAATTCGGTGCGGGCACACTAACAAGCGTAGACGAAATAAGTATCCGAGAACCTATACTCGCTGTTGCCCAGTTTGAAGACGCAAGTACACGGCGCTATTTTGGGGATACGGTTTCTGGACGATCGCGGCAGCACAACATTATCGGAGGAGAATACCAGGGCGATGAATGGAACATCTATTATTCGCTTTATAATCACAGTTGGAAAATCGACCAACGTTGGTACAATTGGAATTTCAATGATTACGACCTCGACCTTAGCTATGATATTTCAGACGAGACTTTGCCAACCTTCAAAGCAGAGGGCCTTTCGGATCTCACCGATCAAAGCACCGCCCGCTTTTCCAGTCTACGTATACACGATAGTATTACACATGACGAAGACCTAGCATGGAGAGTCGATGCTGAAAGAAAGACTCTATTTCTTAATACAGATGTTTGGATCCAAACAGGTCTACTGCACAGGGAAAAGAAGCGAATAAGCGAAGAGGATCGGGACGTTTACAATGTGAATTCACAAAACCCCTTTTACCTATCGGACGTGGAGAGAAACTATTCTTCCGAACCGATAATCGACGGACAGATTCTCCAGCAAAGCGGATTAGACTCTCAGGCGGGCGCAAATCTACTAACATCAAACCCCGACAAATTCCTCTTCCAAGAGTACCGCTCCAAGGTGGAATCTGCTCCCAATTTTTACGAGGCATTCGAGTCTGTCTCTTCGGTCTATTTCCTTGCCTCTTCAACCCTTGACAACTGGACATTCGAGGCAGGAGCTCGACTCGAAGACACGAAGACGCGAACCGACGGCACTATCGTCATCCCGGAAATCATCGATGATCCTGATAGAGGAATCCTAATCGAGCGAGTCCTCAACCCATCAACAGAGACATACGACATCATAAAGGCGGTGAGCGCAAGCAACCAGTATTCAAATTTTCACCCTTCTCTGGAAACAACCTACACTCTCACCAAGAACACTCAAATCAAAGCCGCATGGTATCAGTCGATTATGCGGCCACAATATTTCGATATCGTTGAGTATCGAAGAGTGAGTATCCCTACACGTTCGATTTCCGAGGGAAACTCCAGCCTCAGCCCTACCACCTTAGATAAATTTCGTTTCGCCCTTCTGCAAGACCTCAACCAGTTTGGAACCCTATCGATCGAGACCTACGCAATCGACATTGAGGATTTCTTTTACGGAGCCGTATCCAACGAGTTCATTCAGGAAGACGGAAAGCCAGTAGAATACACAGTGGGGAGAGTCGAGAACGGAGAAAGCGCTAAAATAGAGGGATTCGAAATTCAATGGCTCAAAAAGTTTGGGCAAAACCAACTCTGGGACAACTCGGACATAAGCATCGCCTACACCTATTCAGATTCGGAAGCAACTGTATCCACTCGGCCAAACGAACTCCTCAACGTGCCTGAGCGCTCTCGCCATTTGCTCAAATTTGGACTAACTGCTCAAAAAGGATTCTACAGCGGGCGACTGAGCTTCAATTATCAAAGTGCAGCCCTAGACGACATCGGAGATCGAAGTGCAGAAGACGAATATCGCGAAAAAGTCACTTCCCTTTCCCTGCACAACTCATTCCAGTTGAATGAAAAGTCGCAGGTGTACCTGAATCTATTCGGCCTAACCGATCAACCCGAAAGGTCCTACGAAGGTTCCCCCCTGAAAAAGCTTCGAAATCAATATAGCGACCGCTACGCAATCTTGGGGTTTAAACAATCTTTTTAGAAACTCAGACCCGGTAAAGGAAGCGATGCTCAATACGTCAAAGGATTCAGAGCCCCAACGAGGAGCAACCTCTGTATCCCTATCCTTTCTCGCCACTACCTTTGTTCTCTCGGTTCAGAACTCGTTCTCGCTCGTCGGAATTCCCGTCCTCCATGAGCAAAGATTGATAAGCGAAGCCCAACTAGGATATCTGCTTGGATGCTACCCTCTTGCTACTGCGATCGTCGCTCTCGTCGCTGGACCGCTTTCCGATCTCATTGGACGGAGGAAGCTGATTCTTTTTGGATACGCGACTCTTTCCGCTGCTTTGACATTGCACATTTTTGCCCACAGTTTTGCCGATTTGCTGCTCCTACGCCTTTGGGCAGGTGGCAGCTCGGGAATGCTAGTCGGACTTCCCTCCGCATACGCAAGCGATTGCTTCCGAACTCCGAAACTCCACCGAGTCATTAGTCGAATACTGTGCGGCTACGCCATCGGGCACACCATCGGGTTTCCTCTCGGAGTATTCCTGTTAGATATCGTAAGTTTCAATACTCTCAGTTTCTTCACTGGAATGCTTTGCCTCCTAGCCATCCCCTTTGTTTCTCGGGCTCTCAAACCGAACTCTCAACCAACCAGCTTTGAAAGCCAGGCAGCCCTAAGCTATTTTCGAAAATTGATATCAACCGGATTCCACCATTTTCCCGCCCCCCTATTTGGTCTTTCTTTCTTAACGTTCTTCGCCTCTTCAATGATCTATGTCTCAGCCACACTCTGGCTTTTGCGGGAATTTACTCTATCACCCAGCGAGATCGCTCCCATGTTCCTGCTTTCGGGGCTTTTACAGACCTTGTTATTTCTGTTCGCCACACCCCGCCTAAACTCGTTCGGAACGCGCAACCTATTAATGATTTCGCTCGTTTTGCAAGGATTCACCCTAATCGCGGGCGCTCCTTTAGCCAATTCCTCCGTCACCGTGTTCATTCTATTCTCAATCGTCACAGGCTTTACCGCTCTTAGAATTCCAACGTGGCACGTGCTGGTAACTAATCACGGAATACCGAGCCAGAAAGGAATGCGAATGAGCCTTTTCCAAGCGATCAATATGCTAGGCAAGTCAGTCGGTACCCTTTGCGGAAGTCTCGGATATTCGCTGTATGGAGCTCCTTTTATTCTTATTCTGTCAGGTTGCTTATTATCGCTCTGTGGCATTAGCACCCTCGCAAGCAAGACTATCGATCTGCCCAGTAATTCGAGTAATACTTGGAAAATCCGAGACAATCCTGGTACTCCGGTAAAAACATCTCTTTCACAAGCCTGGAAATAGCGAGAAACCCAGATACGAAAGTGGCTTGGCGCAAACAATGCTAGATTGAAGATGTCTAGTAAACAACCTAACAAGAAGCGCGCAAGCCGGAGAGAGAACATGGACCTTCATTAATAGAAATCAATCCCATTCATTATTTATTTTACGAAACCCAACGCCTTCATTCTGGGCTACAGGGAAAAGTCTAGAGTGAGGTTCAATTTCATTCTAATGGATCGAAGCGTGACATCGAATCCCGTAAAAAGCCTCCGGCCTTAGGTGGATTTGAAACTGCTAATCCAAGGTAACGAAGTAGCAGCAAAATCTAGATCAGGATCCAATTCAGGACTATCGCAATCCTGCACGATAGATGCTGAAAACTAAACGCGTTCCGCTAGTGCACGATTAAAATGGTGCACACGACAGAGCGTTCTTACGCATACAATTCCCGCATCGCGCCTTCGTACGCAAGCATCTCGGACTCATTGCCGATACTAATGCGACACCACTCCTCGTAAGGAGGAAAAGGACGTCCCACGAGGAAATTGTTTCGCCTCATCGCCTGCTGAAACTCACGGATCGGAATGCCTGTCCAATGAAACACAAAGTTTCCATGGGACGGGACAAAGGGCAACTTCAGTTCCTTTAGCAGGGAACAAAACCGTTCTCTTCCCTCCCGGATAAGCCTTATCGATTGGGAGTGAAAGGCATGGTCTTTGACGCTGGCCATCGCGGCCATCACACCGAGGTAATTCATACTCGACATCCGCCGCTCGGATAGGCTCCTGACAATATCTGGTCGAGCCACCGCGTACCCCACTCGCAGTCCGGCCAGTCCGTGCATTTTAGAGAACGATCGTCCGATAATAACCGGGACCCCTTGCCTGACAAGTTCCACCTGGGACTGTCTCCTGAAATCACTCAAAAGGTCTAGGTAGACCTCGTCAATGAACACGGCTGTCGAATCTGGAATCTCGGAGCAAAAGGAAGTCAAACATTCCGCGGGAACCAAAGTTCCTGTAGGCGTATCTGGGTTGCAGATGTACACGAGTTTCGTTTTCTCATCAATGGCCGCTTTCATGCCTTCCAAATCGTGAGACATATCCTCACTCTTGTGCTTGATCCATTTTATCTCAGAACCTTGATTCTCGGCGTAATGCATGAGCTGCAAATAGGTAGGAGCAGTCGCGACAATATTTGTTCCGAATCCCGAATACACATCCCCTACGAGCGATAGAATCTCATCGCATCCATTTCCCAGCAATATACTTTCAACCGGTACGTTTTCAAGCTCTGCCAGCATCTCTTTGAGTATCACCTCTTCTCTGAATGGATAACGGCAGCTATTGCGTACCTCTCTCATGATAGCCATACTTACGGCAGGTGAAGGGCCATACGGATTCTCGTTTCCCGCCAGATTAATTAGATTCAATTCTGGATAACGATTTCGCGGCTTAGACCCCTCCAAATTTGATTGGGCTTCGAGGATGCTCCCCGCAAACCCGGTTCCTGCAAAAGCGAGGCTCGCGTTCCTAATCCAATCTCTTCTATTCATAAGCAGACACTAATAAAGCGAAAGGCACCTGCAGAACCCTGCAGGTACCCGATCAGTGATATGATGCGATGAACAAGATCTGCAGAATACTAGGATTTCAGTTCATGGCCAACTGTCCCTTAGCGGCCATAATCCTTTCGAAAGCTCCTAAAAAAATCGTCATTTCCTCCTCGGTGCCGATACTGACTCTACACCAGTCAAGCATTGGAGGAAAGGGTCGGCCTACCATAATGCGTTCCGCTTCCATCAACTCTTGAAACTCGCTTATCGGGATTCCGGTTTTCATAAAGACAAAGCTCCCTTGAGGCTTTGCGTATTCAACCTTCAAGGTATCTAGCTTATCAGTAACCATTTTGCGAACCGTTCGGTAGTTAGTTACGCTTTGCTCAAAAAAGGCCGTATCCTGAAGGGACGCAACCCCGGCGACACATCCTAGCTTGTTCGGCCCGCCCATACTGTATTTCTTGATCTTCTCAATCTTGTCTGGACTCATGATTCCGTAACCGACGCGTAGCCCCGCCATCCCATATACCTTGGAAAAGGTTCGGGCAATGATTACATTTTTGCCTTCCCGGACCGAACCAATCATACTGTTCGTCTCCAATCCCCCGTCTGACAATTCCAAATACGCTTCATCGACGAAGGCAACAACCCCTGCCGGAAGCTCGTCAATGAACGCTTTTAAAGCCTTGGCGTCCACCGTAGTACCCGTAGGATTGTTTGGGTTGCACAGATAAACGAGCACCGTGTTTTCGTCTATCGCCGCTTTCATTGCAGTTAGATCATGCTCCAGTTTATCATTCAAGGGAATGATCTTCGCCGTTCCACCAAAGCCTTCAAAAGTTCGGGTCAACTGTGTGTATCCAGGTGCCACGGTGATCATGTTTTTTCCCTTTTCAGCATAGGCCATGGCCGTCATTTGCAGAATCGGACCAGAGCCCGCGGTCGGTATAATGTACTCCGCCGGAACCAGTTCTCGCGCCGCCAGAGCATCCATAAGCGCTTTCGTTTCATCCCAGGCGTATCGGTTAATATCTGGCAATTCCTGCATAATGGCCATCATCGCCATTTGGGAATACCCAAACGCGTTTTCGTTGCCACTAATTCTGATAGGGCCCCGCTCACCTGCATTGGCGTCGACTTCATGTTGCGCTTGCAAGGAACTGGTGGTTGCAAAAAGCAATCCAACAGTGAGTATGGCGTTTAAGCCAAGGCGCGGACACACCGAGCCAGTCTTAATCAATTTAAGTAGTATAGACATCTTTTTATTAGTTTAGATTTCAGATCGTGAGAATCCCTTGTCTCTCAGCATTAACTGTACCCACTGGTCTATATTGCCTAAAAAAAGCAGGGATTACACGCTCATGGACGAAAGATCCAGAAAATCGATTCAGAGATCGCAACTATATATAGGGTGGTCGATCTCAGCCGAGAAAAGCGGTCTGTAAAAAACATACGGCATAGGTCCTGCTACCGCTCTATCGTTAGCGCTTAAAGCGTTAATTTGAGCAAAATAAAAAGATGTCTACAAAAGCGAAACTAACTCGCCGTAGTTTTCTACGGCAAGTCGGAGCCTCTGGCGGCTGTGTTTTCTCAACTATGACCATTCTCGGTCTCATGAGCAAAGCTAACGGTCAAGGGACGATTCTTTCGATGCTTCCGTCAGTCAGAAGCAGACCGAATAAGCGAGTCATTATCATGGGTGCGGGAATTGCCGGCTTAACGGCTGCCTATGAGCTCGAGAAACTAGGTTACGAATGCCTGATCATTGAACCTCGAGACCGACCCGGTGGCCGCAGCATGACTATCCGCAATGGGGATACAATCACTGAGACAAATGGATTCAGCCAAACCTGTAAATTCGATCCCGGAATGTACTTCAATCCCGGCCCTTCTCGCTTCCCCCAGTGGCATGTCACCATGGACTACTGCAAAGAACTTGGGGTCGCCGTTCAGCCTTTTGTCAATCTGAACGAGAACGCCTACTACTACTCCAACAAGGAGGAGGCAGGATCACTTGCGAATCGGCCAATCAGAATCCGAGAAGCAAAGGCGGACTTACGGGGTTACACTTCAGAGCTCCTTTCCAAAGCGACCGATCAAGAAGCGCTCGATCAAGAGCTGAGCTCAGAAGACAAAGTAGCCCTGCTCGACTTTCTTTACTATGAAGGTGGATTAGCTCCCTCAAAAAAATACCAAGGCCATGCGCGGCGAGGCTACAAGACCTGGCCCGGAGGGGGCCTCCAAGAGGGTGACCTCGGCGAACCCCACAATTTTTCGGAACTTCTCAAAACTGGGTTCGGAAAGCTGTTCCATCGAGCCAACGAATATCAATACCAGTCCCAAATGTTTACCCCAGTGGGAGGCATGGACGCCATTCCCAAAGCCTTAGCTTCAAAGATCAGTTCCAAGATAATTTACAATGCAGCGGTAAAGGAAATTCGCCGACAAAATCCAGGAGCCCGAATCGTTTATAGCCACAAAGGCGAGGATAAGGAAATCGTTGGTGACTACGCAATTTGCACAATCCCTCCAACCGTCATGCGGCGAATCCCAAATGACTTTTCCCCGATGCTTAAGAATACTCTGAACATCGTTCCATTTCAGAATTCTGGCAAAGTCGGGCTACAGTTCAAACGGCGCTTTTGGGAAGAGGATGACCGCATATACGGAGGACTGTCATGGACGGATCTTCCCATTTCAGAAATCTGGTATCCATCAGATGGATTTATGGACAAAAAGGGAATCCTCGGAGGATATTACCTCTACGGACCCATATCTGATCGATTGGGAACGTTGAGCCCTGAAGAGCGAATCGAATTCGCTCTTTCTAACGGGGCGAGAATCCATCCTCAATACAGGGAGGAATTCGAAACAGGGTTTGCCGTAAACTGGTCGACCATTCCCCATATCGAAGGTTGCCTAGCCCATTTTCCTCAAGCCATGATCAAGACGTTTTATCCGTTGCTGATAAAACCTGAGGGAGAATTGTATATTGCTGCTAGTTGGGCTAGCCACATCGGAGGCTGGCAAGCCGGGGCATTTGAGTCCGCGAGACTCGTCGTAAAGAACATTCACCAAAGAACCATGGAATCATGAATTCGCCATCTTTCTCCCTTTTGGCTTTATTGATTCCTTGGATTCTCACTCTCGCACTTCTACCAGCCTGTCTAAGCGCTTCCCAAAACTTGAGCACCATCGAAAGAGACACCACGCTGATCTCCTTGTCGAAAAACAACACTAAGGTTTCTCAAGGGCGTGAAGCCTACAACGCATTTTGTCTCCCTTGTCATGGACCCGAGAATATAGAAATCGATTCTCCCAGCAATCTTTTCGACGAAAAATGGTATCAGCATTCCGGTCCAAGTGGCATCGAAAAATCGATACGCGAGGGAGTGATCGAAAAAGGAATGCCCGCCTGGGGTGAAATGATTCCTGAGGAACAAATCGAAGCCCTAATCGCGTACCTACTTAGCTTTCAAACAACCTTTCACAAATCCAATGAATAAATTTCTGAAATTTTGCCTAATAACGACCGTTCTGGGTACAATCCTGTCGCCCGAAATTTGGGCACAGCACCGTGTCACCGAGACTAGCTATGACGCGTACATCGATACGATTACTGCTGAAGAGTCCTTTTTCACGATTAGCAATCTTTGGGTACTCGTCTCCGCCACGCTGGTCTTTATCATGCACCTTGGCTTCGCCACTTTGGAAACTGGCCTTACGAGAGCTAAAAACACAGTCAATATTCTTTATAAAAACGTGTTCGTCATTTCATCCGGGATCGTGCTCTTCGCTCTATTCGGGTTTAGAACCATGTATCCCGGTGTAGAATTCAACGGATTCATGAAAATGGGGTTTTGGATAGACGTCAATCCGGCCGATTATCTCGATATCATGTCCGCCAAATACGCGAACTACACGTGGTGGACCGATTTTATTTTTCAAGCGATGTTTGCCGCTACCGCTGCTACAATCGTGTCGGGCGCGGTTGCCGAGCGAGTCAAGCTAGGTTCCTTCATGATATTCACTTTGTTGCTGGTGGGATTCGCCTATCCTGTGGCCGGTTCATGGGAATGGGGATCTGGCTGGCTAGACCGCAACGGATTTCACGACTTTGCAGGGTCGTCCGTTGTTCATGCATTTGGTGGGTTCGCGGCTCTCGCTTGCGTACTAGTATTGGGTCCGAGAAGAGGAAAATACGATGGAGGCAAACCTATCCTAGGTCACAGTATGCCTTTGGCAACTGTCGGGGTATTTCTGCTTTGGTTCGGCTGGTTCGGCTTCAATGGAGGCTCAGTACTAAGTGCCCATCCAGAAATGATCGGTCTCGTGTTTGTCAATACAGCTATAGCCGGAGCGGGAGGATGTCTAACTTCAATGATCGTCACCCGATTTACCGTCAAAGTGCCGGAAATTTCAATGGCCCTAAATGGCATTCTCGCAGGCCTCGTCGGAATCACTGCAGGAGCGGACTCCATGATGCCAAGCTCAGCTCTGGCCGTTGGAGCAATTTCAGGCATCATTGTTGTATTCGCTATTCTCTTTTTCGATAAATTGAAGATCGACGACCCCGTAGGAGCAATTTCAGTACATGGCGTTTGCGGTACTTGGGGTACTATCGCCGTGGGAATCTTTGGAGAAGCCCCGCTTCTTTGGCAGGCAATTGGAACGCTTTCCTATAGCCTTTTCGCATTCACATTCGCGTTTTTAGTCTTCCTTGGACTTAAAGTCCTAGTCGGTGTTCGCGTGCCAGCTCTAGACGAGGACGAAGGCCTGGATATTTCTGAACACAAGCAAGAGGCTTACAATCATTCGTAGGTTATACTTCAGAATTGCGGCATGAAAACTCTACCCACTCACAAGCTCGGCTTCGTTTTAGCGATCTACGGAACCACTGCCCTATTATACGTCGTACTCGCATTTATGGGTCGCAATGACAATAGGAACAAAGAATCATTCGATCCATCACAATTGCCCTACGCTGATATCGTCGCAGTAGAGCCCGGCTCGGAATTGTTTTTTTCATGGGGTGTAACGGCCAGTCCCTTAATGAAAGAGATCGCTCGCTCCAGTGTTGAGAACCGGTACGGGAACACCTACCAGCAATCATATTCCGTGCTCAGCCAACTAACCAGCGATCTAGCAGAGGTCGGCCTTTCCCTCCGAGACGTTGTCAATGTACGCGCTTATATCGTAGCGGATCCAGAACCTGATTTTGATGCCTGGAACCAGGCTTTTTCCGAATTCTTCGGAACTATAGAAAACCCAAACAAGCCCGCCCGCACATCACTTGGAATTACTCGCTTATTCCATTCAGACTACCGGGTGGAAGTCGAGTTTACGGCGGTTTTTCCAGATGATCGTGGTCCCCATGTTCCGGGTACAAGGCAACATGAACGCTACGAACGCCTCGGGAGAATCGAAACCAGTGAAAAATGGAAGTCATATGGACGACCAATCTGGCCCATGAGCACAGGCAAAGCGACTTCTGCGAATACCGGCTACTTCTTCTCTTCCTCCCTAAGACCGCTCTCACTTCTCCCGAATGCTCCACCCGGTTTCCACATGTACGGCACAACCGCTCAACAATCAGCATCGCTCTTTACCCAAATGAGCACTCAGTTGAAGGAGGCCGGACTCGATTTTAGCGATGTTTTTTTTATACGAGCCTGCGTTTATCCCGGAGCCCAATCCATCGCGAAAAGCTTCGCAACTTTCAATCAGGAATATACGAAACATTTTAATAATTCCAAAAATCCAAATCGACCGACTCGGACAGTAATGTCGACTCCGGGATTCAACTACAGGAAACAAGAGCTCTCAATAGAGTACTACGCTGCCTACCCAGGAGAAGATCCCGGTCTATTTAAAAATACGAAACTCAAAATCGGAAGTACGCCTGCAGTCAGCTCTCAAGGAGTGCTTGGTCCTGCCGGTACTCAAGTCTCGCCAGACGCGCAACTTCTGTTCGTTTCGGGCAGTATCTCTAGTGAACCGGGGGACTTGGAGACAGAAGCCCTCTCGGCTCTCTCGATTTTGCAAAAGCGATTGCAGCTCAAAGACGCGACCCTGGACGACTGCGTCCACCTCCGTGTCTATTTCGCGAGTGCTGACGACAAAACCCTGGATACTCGCATCGCAACTTGGGAGCGAATCTACCGCGAAACGTTTTCAGAGGATAGTGCGCCCGCGATCACCCTGCTCCCCATCGTATCGCTCCCGAATGAACGACTCATTGAAATAGAGGCGATGGCAGCCATTCGGTAAGGGTCAAAATAAGAAAATCCATCAAGATGCTCGCCCAAACCTCGATCACCTATGCTGAACGCTTCCACCAAAGCAGCCTA
>JAUHWE010000468.1 GCA_030424825.1 Verrucomicrobiia bacterium | reverse complement strand
AGCATAGGGCGTGCCGGAAATGGGCTGTACTTAGGGGAAAAAAGTAGCCATCGCTGAAGCCGTTCTTGAACAATGATTTAGGGGGAGCTTTGAGTTTGGGAATTGTTTCCTGCCTTTTGATGAAAAATGCCAACTCTGCCAGATTTTCTTACAGTCAAAGTTCGATAAGAATGTAAGTTTCAGGTATTCAAAGACTTAGTTGAAGTTGTTGAGAGTGTAAGAAGTTTTTACAGAATCCTCAGAATTTGGATCCGTACCTCCTCTTTGCTATTTGACCTCGAAGATGCGATCTCATAGCTTCCAGATTCTGGAGGAGTTGAATTGATGAAGCGTTTAATAATAGGTGTCTTAATAACAGCGGGGATTCTGGTTCAAACCGGGTGTGAGACCACGAGTTCGGGAACGACTCGAGTGACGGGTAAGACTCGGGCAGCGCTCACGGAGTGGGATGTGGATATCTATCAGAATCCTGCGGGGTTGTTGTCATGGGTTCCAGATATGGAGATTCCGGTGAAGTTTGAGGAAATTGCTAAGTTGGAGTCGAGCGGTACTACGGCAAGTAACAACCCGTCGGCAATCGACGATAAAACGATGCAGATTGTCACGGATCTAAAGAAGAACGCCGCTAAATTGGGGGCCAACGGAATCGTCATTCGCGAGGTCAATGTCGTCGAGGACGTAGTCGAGCACCGATCAAGCGGCTATGAAAGGGTTCGTTATCCCGATGGGTCCTATGGGGAAGTCGAGGCTCCGATAAGAATCAGCTACCAGCGGGTTTACAAGGTCACGATCAAGGCAGATTCGGTCTTCCTAGACTGGAACACTGTTTGGACCGGAGAACCCACGAAAAAAAGCTGAGTTAGTCAGCGTTTTAGTATTCAAAAAGCAAAGCCAGGAGTTCGAGATGGGAAGCCTACGTTAAAGCGTGATCCTTAACCAGTTTCTCGGTCAATTCAGTTCCAAATCCAGGTTTGTTTGAAGGCAGGTAGTGTCCCTTCTCGAACGTTGCGCTCATTGCGTTCATCAAATCGGTTCCGTTGTCAGTCGTACCAAAGCTTTCGGCCCATTTGCATTGGCTTGAAGCAAGGCAAAGGGGGAGGCCGAAAAGGCTTCCGCCACGATGTGGAGTGAACTCGAGTCCATGGGCCGCGGCCATGGCGCCGATTTTACGCAAAGAGGTGACTCCGCCGCACCAGCTGACGTCGGGCTGCAGAACGTCGACCGCATTGTGGCGAATGAGTTCTGCGAATCCGAAACGAGTGTACTCGTGTTCGCCATTAGCGATTCGAGTGGTGTCGATCTCTCTGACAAGACGCTCATACCCAAGAATGTTATCGGGTGAAAGCGGTTCTTCGATCCAGTATAGATTGTAGGGAGCGAGGCGTCTGGCCATGTCAATGGTGTACTCGACGTCATTCCAACGGGCGATGCACTCGAGCATGATCGATACTTCGGGTCCCACAAGCTCACGCGTATCCTCAACCATTTTCACGGTCCGTTGTTTACCTGCTTCGCCCTCGAAGAGGCCATCGCGTACGACGATTTTGAATTGGCGTATGCCTAGATCGAGTCCCTTTTGAATCGTCTCATAACCACCTGTCTGGTAAACGGGGATACGCTCCTTTGTCGTTCCCCCTAGTAGCCGGTAGACTGGCTGATTGGCGTGTTTCCCGAAGATGTCCCATAGCGCGTTGTCCACTCCGCTCAGTGCCATGACAAAAACCCCGCGCCGCCCATAGAAGCTCGACGACGTATACATTTGATCCCAAAGCAATTCAATATTAAGGGGATTCGTGCCGATCAGCAAGTTTCTCAAATGTCCCTGAATGATTTCGCAGGAGACTTTTCCGCCCGCTCCCATTCCGAAACCGGTAATTCCCTGATTGGTTTTTATGACGACGACGATCGCGCTGGTCAATTGAGCGAAGGGCCCCGTATATCGCCAGCGGCCGGGATCAAAGTCTGATTCAAATTCTGGAAGCGCCCCGATTGCGGGCCGATCCCACAGCTTTACTGGATAGGCGTCGACCGAAGTGATTTTTAGACGCGAGTCTTCACCGTGGTGAGCTGCGTAGGAGAGGGGGGAATAGCTCAAGCCGGCGGCCACGCCCGCACTGGCCAGATTGCCTAAGAAACGACGACGATTTAACATGGCTCAGCGTTTCGGATTTTTTCGATTCTGGCAAGCATCAGGCAAAGGTAATCACGTATGAGATTCAGATTGGGAGTGCTTCGATGCATTCGCGAACGTGATAGACAGCGAGGAATTTTTTAGCTGTCGTCGGGTCGTTTAGCATTATTGATCCTGAAGTGATTCGAGGCTTCGTTTCTCGGGTCAATACGATGGGGTGATTTTGATAGAGCTTGCGTCCGAAATCGCAAAAGTCTGGGGAATCCATTCTCTTGAGTTGGGAACGAGTCAATATTTGAAACAAGCCCACTGACCTGGCAGCGTTGTGCTTGCCTAGTTCGTATCCAATGCGTCCCATTGTCATTCTTGGATTCAGTTCAACAATCGGCTTTAGCCGGAGTTTACCCTTTTTGGTGCGATAGACGAATGCGTCGATCCCGAGTGGACCAGAGTATTCCGATTCACGAATCACATCGAGAATTCGAGGACCAAGAACGTCTTCGAACCAATGATACACTCTGGGCTTTCCCTCCTCTGGTCTCATGAGGAAACGAGCGATTTCACTATCAATTCCGTGACATAGATTGGCCGACACGATGCCTTTGAATTGTCCACGAGAATTGTTTTCCAGACGAGTATATGCGACCACTTTTGATTGCCTAGGCGCTACTTCAAATTGAATAGAAAAATCAAATACGCGGTTAAGCCAAGGCTCTACGACAGTGCCGCCTTGCTCTTTCCAAACTCGATTGAGCCACTTTCGTGTACTCTCCGAAATGATTTCGTGCTCAAGAATGCAACGATTGCCATTGGCGGCCGTTCCAAAGGGAGCCTTGCAAACGATATCTTCGTAGCCAAGCTGCTGCATTTTCTTCCGAGTCGCGATTAGCGATTCTAGGTCCGAAATCGTTTCACCATAGACTTCTGGTGGAGCGAACCAATCTGGACTCGTAGGCTCCTGAGCCAATTGTTTGCCCCAATTAGCGCTCCAAGATTTGGAGAATAGTTCTCGAATCGAATCATTCCAAAGGGTATCCGTTGTTATAGGACGAGTCAAAGACTCGAACGTGTTGCGGAAGAATCCAATGCTGTCGGGCGTCCAGCTCCAAGGCCGGAGATTGCCGATTTTTCGTGAGATAGCGGGAGCGGTTTCATGATCCCCAAGGGTCAATATTTCAGGCAGAGAGAATCCGGCATTTTGTATCCTTTGCAAATGCTCTAATTTGGGAGGGGTCGTAAGTAAGAGTATGTCGTCTCTGCGAGAATAGAACAGGGGTAGGATCTCCAAGTCATCCTGTAGTGGAGTCGATTGAAGGGAGCCTTGGCTCTCAGGATTTTGGGCGGCGTAATATTCAGCGTCTGGGTTGAACCAGAGGATTGATGGGGTTCTTCCTCGAGATTGGTGAAAAATCTGCAGGTCGTTGATGAAGGCATCATCAAGCCCAGCTGCGGTTCGCCCAGCCTTGTTGAACAGATTCCCTTTAGCTCGTGAGGGAGAAAGCGGAAAGGTTAGACGCTCACGGAAGACTTCCCAGTCTGTTTTTCCGGAGGCTTTCCAGCGCCGGAACCACTTTAGTCCAAATCCGACATGCTCAATTTCGTCCCGGTATATTCGATCTAGGAGATTTGCAGTCGCATCGTCGCCCACCGATTCGAAAACTTGTTTGTATTCAAGGGAGTAGTCCAAGTTGGCTTGCTCGAATGTCAGCGAAAGGCGGGTCACGTAATCGAGTGGATCTTCCATCGAAGAGACGCTCTTCCAAAAATAATTGCTTAGCGGAAGTTCGCCAAACTCCACTCCGCATTGCTTCATCCGATGAATGTAGAGTCGCGTATGGATTTGCTCCTCCTTCAGCGTTTCGAGAACTCCCTGCCGAAAACTGGGGGGCGCTTGAGGGAACTTGAGCAGCGCGAGTGCCATGAGTTCGGTGGCCAGCAACTCGTGATTGCCAAAAAAATGGAGGAGGCGACCGCGTTCTTTTTCATCAACGAGTTTAGCCTTGCTGGGATGGTTTACTTTGGTGCCGTTTTCTCGAAGCCTGAGGTGATCCGGTCGATTGAGATGGCGAGGCGTGTGAAAGGAGCTGCCTGGAACCGTATCAATAATTTCCTCACGAGGAAAACTCAGCTTTTCCTCTAGAGTGGTGCCAAACAGGACCTGTTTCGCGAAATCCTGAAGTTGGATGGGCATCACAATCCCGCGGCGAAAGGTCGAAGGAGTACTCCAATCCCGAATGCGACGAGTGCGGCCAGGGTTCCGATCCCCAATGTTTCCGCTCCGCTAAGTATCCAATGTTGCTCGACGTATCTGCTTTTCAAGGCGCCGATTGAGAAGAAGGCGATGCCGGTGAGGGCGCAGGAGGGGCCAAACGGATTGCCGATGATGGAGGGATCCATTAGA
>JAUHWE010000467.1 GCA_030424825.1 Verrucomicrobiia bacterium | reverse complement strand
CAAAACGACCAGATCTTCTTCGGAACCGAGAATTTCGCAATGGGAAGGCTGACCATCTCGGCCGGCGCGGCCAATCTCCTGTGAGTAGTTCTCGAGCGTTTTAGGCAGATTGAAATGGTAGACTCTTCGGATATCTGATTTGTCGATACCCATGCCGAACGCGATTGTGGCCACAACGATTCCGTCAGTGGAAGACATAAACCAATCCTGTATTGCGGAACGCTTCTCGCTCTTCATCCCAGCGTGGTAGGCTTGAGCCGAGTGACCTGCTGCGACTAGTTCCTCTGCAACCCACTCCGCCTCTTTTTGCAGGGTCACATAGACGATGGTGGATCCCGGAGATGAAGTTCCGAGTTTCTGTTTGAGTACTGCGACGCGATCGATGGAGGGCGTCGGTGTGAACTGGAGAAACAAGTTGGGGCGATGAAATCCGGTGTTTACGTAGGCTTCTGGAGGAATCGCGAATTCCCGGCGAATATCCTCCACGACGGTTGGAGTGGCGGTGGCGGTTAGGGCGAGGACTCGATCCACCTTCAGCTTTTTTGCGGCGATCGCCAGTTTTAGGTATTCGGGGCGAAAGTTGTGTCCCCATTCGGAGATGCAATGAGCCTCGTCGATGACCATGAGAGAGATCGCGACGTCCTGGATCGAAGCGAAAAAGCGTTCGTTGGAAATTCGTTCTGGAGCGACATAGAGCAGTTTCAACGTGCCACTATTTAGGTCTTGGTAAACTTGGCGCGTTTCATCGGCGGAGAGCGAAGAGTCGAGCCGGGCGACTGAGATCCCTCGTTCCTGCAAGAAATCGACCTGATCTTTCATAAGAGCGATCAAGGGGGAGATCACAATGGTTAGGCCCGGAAGCAAAAGAGCGGGAAGCTGGTAGCATAGACTTTTTCCACTTCCCGTAGGAAAAACGGCGAGAGCCGAATTCCCATTCAGCACTTGGGTGATGATGGTTTCTTGCCCTTCGCGAAAGGATTCGAAGCCGAAAGTATTTTTGAGCGTTTCGAGAGGATTCATAACGGACGCCTACAACGCTCGCGAAAGGAAGGGGGAGTAGCAAGATTCTCGAGGCACTTTCTCGACAATGGGACGAATTAGCGCGTTATCAGTCGCATCGAAACGCATCCCCAGTCTGAAAATGAGAAGAATCTCCATCGGTTTATTCCGCCAGAGCTGGACAACGTGCGCTTGGACAAGGCGGTAAAGGTCCATTTCAATTTGCCCTGGATCAAGGCCCGAGCGTGGATTGATTCGGGAAAAGTCTTTATCAATGGATCCCTCAATTCTGCCCAAGATCACAAAGTTGGCGCCGGAGATCGCATCGAATTGCGCATGAGCGCTCCCAGGGTACTGCCGAAAACCGCTTTAGATCCCAAAGAAGTCCGGATGTTCGATGTCGATATCGTAATCGTCAATAAGCCGGCTGGCATGATGACCGTGCCTCATCATTCGAGTGAAGAGACGGAGACATTGGATCGATTGACCCTCGATTACCTGAGATCTCAGGACAAAGGCAGCAAGCGGAATCGGTCCAGCCTGGGAGTCGTGCATCGGATCGATAAGGAAACCAGTGGCTTAATTGTCTTCGCTCGGAATTTCGCGGCGCAACAGTCGCTTTCGCAACAATTTCGGGCCCATAGTATCGAGCGGAAGTATTTCGCTATAGTGCATGGAAGAATCAAAACGCAGACGATTCGATCTCGTCTGGCTCGCGATGCCGGCAGTGGGGTTCGTGGCTCTGTGCCAGAGGGCAAATTAAACGATGCCGGAGAAGAATTCGGGCGCGTAGCGGTGACGCATGTAGAAGTCGTCGAGCGCTTGGAAGGAGCGACGTTAGTGGCCTGTCGTATTGAAACGGGTCGTACGCACCAGATACGAATTCATCTAAGCGAAGCGGGTCATCCGATCGTCGGTGAGCAAGTCTATATTCGGAAGTTCAAAGAGGAAGTGATACCGGCATATCGCGTTATGCTACACGCAGCGGAATTGGGGTTTCAACATCCCCGTTCGAGAGAATCGGTGAGCTGGACACAGCCGTTGCCGAAGGATTTCAAGAATAGACTGAGATCCTTGAAATTGCCCGGTGGTAGATCGCGAGCGGATTAGGAGTCAGTTAAAAGAAGTTGTTTCCGATGGGCTTCTGATCCCATACGCGGCATAGCGTAAACGCTAGCCCTACGTTTTAGGATTTCGATCTACGGTAAGGCACCATCCGAAACCGACGGGGCGTCGCATAGTATTTGCCAAGACTGTTCATTTCGTCATGTTTCAAGGCATGGCCTTTACACTCGAACTTGGCGCTGCTGCTCCCGATTTCACGCTCCTCGCTACTGATGGCGAGTCTTACAGTTTGGAGGATTTCGACAATTCTAAATTTCTCGTGATCTTTTTCACCTGCAACCATTGCCCTTTCGTTACGGGTTCCGACGAAGTGACTCGGATAACGGCAAACCGATTCAAGGATCAGGGCGTTGGGTTTGTCGGGATCAATTCCAATAGCAAGAACACTTATCCCGAGGACGACTATTCTCACATGGTCGCCCGCATGGAAGAGAACGCGTTTCCCTGGGTCTATTTGCATGACGAGACGCAGGAAACTGCCCGTGCTTATGGGGCGTTGCGCACGCCGCACTTCTACGTTTTCAACACAGAACGGAAGCTGATTTACACAGGTCGTGGGGTAGACCAACCACGGAACCGTTCTGCGATCACAGTGAATGATCTGGAACGCACGCTCGACGAAGCCGTTAGTGGCCGGCCGATTAGCGTACCGCAGACGAATCCCATCGGCTGCAATGTTAAGTGGGATGGGAAAGATGCCCACTGGATGCCGGCGGATGCCTGCGATCTTGTATAGAGTGGAATAGCTGGGGCGGTATTCATCTTCTCCTAAAAGGAGTATTGCCTTGCTTGGGGTAGAATTTCAATTTTTCCGATAGAATGAACCCGTTTTTTAGTTTTATCCTCCCTGTTTCGATACTCCTTTCCACTGCGACCGTTCTCAGTGCTGTGGACCGAATTCCCGCCTTGAGCCCGGAAGAGGCGATAAAAACGATAGAAATTCCCGATGGGTTTCATCTAGAGCTTGTGGCAAGCGAACCGATGGTGGAGGAGCCTGCCAGCTTTGCGTTTGACGGAAATGGAGCGATGTATGTGTGCGAGTGGCGAACGTACATGCAGGACGAATACGCGACGGGAGCGAAGGATCCCGTTTCGCGCGTCGTAAAATTAGTGGATACTGACGGAGACGGAGTGATGGACAAGCGAACGGTCTTTATCGACAACGGGCTACTGCCACGCACTGTTCTGCCTTTGCACGATCGCGTTCTCGTAAACTTCACTGACGAGAATTCCGTCTGGTCCTACTTCGACGATGATAATGATGGCGTGGCCGATCGGCGAGAGCTTGCCTATGAGGGGGAGCCGCACAACGGGAATATCGAGCACCAAGCTAGCGGACTCATGTGGAACCTCGACAACTACATCGATTCCAATTACTTCCGCTTCAGGTACGATAACGGGAAGCTGGTCGCTTCCACACACTCGGAACCCCGGATTTCGCAATGGGGAATTGCTCGAGATGATGACGGGCGTATCTACAGTTCCTGGGCGGGTGGCGCAAACCCGGCCCACTCCTTTCAATTTCCTGCGGGCTACCCGATTATAAAAATCGACGAACACGAACCGGATTATCAGATGCCCTATTCTATCTGCGATACTGAGGATCAGTCGTCGGGTGGATACGATATCGATAATCGGCGAGTACTGACCAACTTCTCGGCTACTTGTGGACAAACTTTGATCCGATCCGGAATCATGGGCCCCTATGAAGGATTGATGACGACTTGCGAACCGGTGGGTCGCTTTGTCCGGGGAACGAAATTTGACTGGTCGACCGGAAAGGGGATCGCCCACAATGTGACTCCCGGGGCAGAATTCATCCGTTCTACGGATACCTATTTTCGACCGGTCTGGAGCGAGTCGGGACCCGATGGGACTCTGTATATCTCGGACATGTATCGTGGGATTATCCAGGAGAAAAACTGGTTCCCGACGGAAGGACACCATCCCTGGGTGAAGCGATACCATCGTATTCGGGATTGGGGCATGCTCGACGTAACGCGACATGGGCGGATCTATCGATTGGTCCCCGATGATCACAAACTCTACGAGCAGCCAAGAATGCTGGATCAATCGAGTGAGGAACTGGTGGCCTACCTAGACCATCCCAATGGCTGGTGGCGAGACCAAGCCCAGATGCTCATTGTGCTTCGAGCGGATATATCGGTTGGCCCTTCCCTCAAGCGGATGGCTGTTTTAGGCAAGTCGGACAATGCCAGAATCAACGCTTTGTGGACTCTGAAAGGACTGGGCCTCCTAGAGCCAGAGGACGTCAGGGCGGCACTGTCCTCTGCTTCTACTCGTGTGAAAATGACGGGGGTTCGGCTTTCTGAGCCTTGGCTTAGAGACCGGAAGAGCCTGATTGCGAAAGAGGTGGTGGCGATGCTGGATGAGAAGAACATCGATTCC